>DASWWB010000404.1:0-6622 GCA_036406115.1 Herpetosiphonaceae bacterium | reverse complement strand
TTATCGCGCGGGCCGGGCATCGGAATCTCGTTGTGGCGCGGGCCATCGTAGGTGATGGTCTCGGTGATGCAGGTGCGATTGTCAATCGAGATCGGGTGCGAGAAGTTGGTGGCGGTGTCGGAGCCGTCGAACTCCACCGCCACGGTCAGCAGGCGCAGGGTGCCGTCGACCGTGCGGGCGTTCGAGGTGTCGCCCTTGGCGATGGCGCGCTCGTTGGTCACCAGCTCCGCCAGCTTGGCGGACTCGGGGCCGTGGTAGGAGGTGGCGAGCCACTCGTCCTTCAGCTCGGCGGCCCGCAGCTCGATCTGGGTCGGCGTGGCGGCGGGGCCAAGCTCGTTGGAAGCCCAGTTGCGCAACAGAATCTCATTCGGCAGGGCATCGCTGTCCTGCGGGAGGTTCTTGGTCGCGGAAAGCTCGCTGCTGATGGCGCGGCCGGTGCGGACGACCGGGGCTGTGGCCGCTTTTTCGATGGTCGGCGCCGCCGCCTGTTGGGCGCGCGTGCCAAGGGGCAGAAGCAGGCTCAGGAGGCTGAGCAGAGCGATCAGACCGATAGACTTCTTAACCATGGGCGGGGATACTCCTGGGCTGGATCGAGATGACAATGGCTGGCAGCCAACCAGGCGCATTGTGAGACGACGTCTGCGACTCAACGGCTGACACGGCCGGAAAACCGGCGCCTTCCGCGGGGCGAATCCTCCTTCGTTGGGGGGATGTGGTGGAGCCAAGCCTGCGCCGGCGTCGCGCCCTGGGGCTGGCGCAGCGGGCAGGCGTATCCTGATTCCCGAGTGAAAAAGTTGACGCTACGAAGTATACCCAATTTTTTATTAATGTTCGCTAGACTTTTAGCGGAGACCGGGGGGATTTTTCTTAAGATTTTCAAGCAGGCGGCGAGCTGATCGGCGCGCTGCGGCTGCGGCAACGCGGGCGGCCCGGGGAAGCTTCCCCGGGCCGCCTGTTTCCAATCAACAATGAACCGCTCCGCCTAGCGGCCGGGCAGCGGATCGTCCATCGGCACCAAGCGCTGGCGCAGGGCGTAGATCGCGGCCTGGGTGCGATCCGCCAGGTGCAGTTTCGACAGAATATTGCTGACGTGGGTTTTGACCGTCTTCTCGCTGATGATCAGGGCGTCGGCGATCTCGCGGTTGGAGTGGCCGCGGGCGATCAGCCGCAGCACGTCCATCTCGCGCTCGGTCAGGGCCTCGGCATCGGGATCGGCGTTGCGCGGGGTGGTGAACTCCTGCATCAGCTTGGCGGCGACCTCGGGGTGCAGCACCGCCTCGCCGCGCTTGGCCGAGCGGATGGCGCGCGCCAGCTCCAGCGGGCTGACATCTTTCAGCAGATAGGAGATCGCGCCGGCTTTGATCGCAGGAAAGACCTTGTCGTCGTCGGCGAACGACGTCAGCACGATCACCTGGGTCGACGGGCTGACCGCCTTGACCCGGCGGGTCGACTCGACGCCGTCCAGCTCGGGCATCACCAAATCCATAATCACGACATCGGGCAGCAGCTGCTTGACGATGCCGATCGCCTCGACGCCGGAGCCGGCCTCGCCGACGACATCGATGTCATCTTGCAGCTCAAGGAAATCGCGCAGCCCCTGGCGCACGACCTGGTGATCATCGACCAAAAACACACTGATAGGATCCATCGGGCGTACCTTTCTGTAGCGCCACCCGCGCGGGCGGCGGATGGCTCAATGCTGGCAGGGCACCACCACCGTCAGGGTGGTGCCTTTGCCGGGCTCGCTGTCAATCTGGATGGTGCCGCGCAGCTCGGCGGCGCGCTCGGCCATGCTGGTCAGGCCGAGATGGCGGCCGCCCTGGCCGCGCTCCAGCCGGACCGGGTCGAAGCCCTTGCCGTCGTCGCAGACCTGAAGCGTGATCGCCTCGGCCTGCATGTCGAGTGAGATCGTGGCGTTGCTGGCGCCGGCGTGGCGCGCCACGTTCGAGAGCGCCTCCTGGGCCACGCGGTAGAGGCCGGCAGCGTGGCTGTTCACGTGGCGGTCGTCGCCGTTGACGGTCAGGGTGATCTGGGGGCCGTTGTTGGGATCGAGCGTGGCGATGTGGTCGCGCAGGGCCTGGACCAGGCCGCGCTCCTGGAGCGGCGTCGGGCGCAGCTGGAGCAGCAGCTCGCGCATCTCGCCCAGCGCCAGGTGGGCGGCGGATTTGAGCCGGTCGATCTGGGCGATGGCCCGGACCGGGTTGCGATCGACCTGGGCGCGGGCGGCTTCGGCGGTCAGCGTCATGCTGAACAACGTCTGGGTGACCGAGTCGTGCAGCTCGCGGGCGAGGCGCGAACGCTCCTCCATCTGGGCGGCGCGCTTGGCCTGTTCGTAGAGCCGGGCCTGCTCGATGGCGATCGCCGCCGAGGTCGCCAGGCCCTCGGCCAGCACCAACTGGTCCTGGCCGAAGGGCGTCTCGTCGGCGGGGGTGGCCACCAGCACCACGCCCAGCGCCTGGTCCTTGATGCTCAGGGGCAGCGCCAGCACCGTCCGCAGCGGGCTATCCTCGGAGACGGCGTAGAAAATCCGGGCGCAGCACTGCTTGACGACCTTGTAAAGCGTCGGCTCGTCGGTCAGGGTGAGCGTGCCAGGCCAGCGCTCGCGCAGATAGCTCTTGTCGCTGGTGGCGCCGGCCTGGGGGATCAGCCGCTCGCCCATCTCGTCGAGCAGCAAGATCGAGACATCGTCGGCGCGCAGGGCGGTGCCGATGGCGGTGGCGGCGCGCAGCAGCACCTCGGGCAGGTGGAGCGTCGAGCCGACGGTGCGGGTCATCTCCAGCAACAGGCCGGTCTCGGCGGCGCGGCGCTCGGCGGCGGCGTAGAGATCCGAGTTGTGGAGCGCCAGCGCGGCCTGGGTGGCGAAATTGGCCACCAGGCGGGCGTCATCCTCGGCGTAGGCGCCGGGCTGGTAGCTGTCGACGGTCAGGATGCCGACTGTGCGATCGCCGACCCGCAGCGCCGCGCCGATCCAGCCGCGAATCGGCGAGTCGTTCATCAGGAAATGCTCGATCAGCCGCACGTCGTCAAGCACCACCGGGACGGGCGACTCGACGACCCGCCGCGCCAGCTCGTTCTCGGCCAGCGAAATCCGCATGTCGTAGATCTCGGCGCTCAGGCCGCGGGCGGCAATGACTTGCAATTCGTCTTCGTGAAGCATTTGGACCGAGGCGCTGTCGAAGGTGACGACCCGCTCCAGCTGGCGCAGGATGCAGGCCAGCACCGCGTCGCGGTCGAGGGTGGCGTTGAGGGCGGCGGCGACTTCGTTGAGGGCGCCGAGCTGCGAGGCGTGGGAGCGGCTCTCGTCGAGCAGGAGCTGGAGCAGGGCGGTCTGCTGCTCGCGCTCTTCCTCGCGGGCGACGATCTGGCGCTCCAGCGCGCCGTAGGACAGCCGCAGCTCGTCGAAGGTCTGCTCCAGCGTGGAGTAGTCGGCGTTGAGGTCGGCGTATTCCTGGCGCAGGCCGTCGTGGGCGGCGCGGGCGTCGGACTGGGCGTGGTCGAGCTGGCGGAAAAACAGCACGCCGGCCCCGAGCAGCGCCAGCGCGCCGATCGCCGCCAGCGCGCCGACCGCCGGATGCGGCGCCAGCACAAACCACCAGACCGCCAGCGCCGTGCCGACCAGCAGCAGCGCCAGGGCGATCCCCCAGCGGACGACCAGCGAGCCGGGCGCGCGATGGACCCTGGTCCGGAATGAGCTTAGAACTGCCATGATGTTCCTAGCATACGACATGAGTATCATCCATCAGATTACCACGGCTCCGGCGGGCGCCCAATCCATCGCGCGATGGATTATGGTAGGTTGCGCCAGGCCGCCAGGACCTGGGCGCGGGTTTCGTCAAGCGTGCCGCTGTTGTCGATCACCACATCGGCGGCGGCGACCTTGTCGGCCTGCGGGTTTTGGGCGGCGATGCGCTGGCGGGCGTCGGCCCCGCTCATCCCGCGCTCGCCCATCAGGCGGGCCAGCTGCTGCTCGGGCGCGGCGGTCACGACCCAGACCGCGTCGCAGGCGGCCGGCCAGCCGCTTTCCAGCAGCTTGATCGCGTCGATCACCGCCACGGCGCTGCCGTCAGCCCGGCGCTCATCGAGCCAGGCCCAGATCCAGGCTCGCACGGCGGGGTGGATGATCTCCTCAAGGCGGCGCAGCGCGGCGGGATCGCCGAACACAATCCGCCCCAGCGCCGGCCGGTCGATCGGGCTCGCGGCGTCGCCGGGCTCGCGCAGGACCGCCGGGCCGAACGCCGCGACAATCGCCGCGTGGGCCGGGGCGCCCGGCGCCTGCACCAGATGGGTGACGGCGTCGGCGTCGCAGACCGCGGCGCCCAGCTCGCGCAGCATCGCCACCACGGTGCTTTTGCCGCATGCGATGTTGCCGGTCAGGCCGATCAGGTACATCGCTAGGCCCCCACCGCTTCGGCCAGCACCGCCCAGCGCTCGTAGCAATCGCCGAGCTTGCCCTCCAGCGCGGCGTACTCGACGCCCAGCTCGCCGATGCGCTGGCTCTGCTGCTTGGCGGCCGCCAGCGTGATCTCGGCGTCCAGCGCCGCCTTGCGCTCCTCCAGCTTGGCGATCTCGCGCTCCAGGACCTGGAGCTGCTTGCGCTCGGAGTTGGAGGCCGGCTGGGCCTTGGCCGATTTCTGGGCGCGCTCGGCCTCGCGGCGGGCGGCCTGGGCGGCCTCCTCGCGGGCGCGGCGCTCGGACTCGCGCTGGGCGGCGTACTCGGAGTAGACGCCGGCGAAGCGCCGCACCGCGCCCTCGTCCAGCACCCAAAGCGTGTCGGCCACCGCGTCGATGAAGTAGCGGTCGTGCGAGACAAACAGGATGGTGCCGTTGTACTCGTTGAGCACCGTCTCCAGCGCCTCGCGGGCCTGGATGTCGAGATGGTTGGTGGGCTCGTCGAGGATCAGGAAGTTGCCGCCGCCCAGCATCAGCTTGGCCAGCGCCACCCGCGAGCGCTCGCCGCCCGACAGGTCGCTGACCGACTTGTGGACATCGTCGTTGGAGAACAGGAAGCGGCCCAGCAGCGTCCGGGCCTTGGTCTCGCCCATCAGCGGATTGAGGCTCAGCACCTCGTCAAGCACGGTGGACTGGAAATTCAAGCCCTCGTGGCCTTGGGCGTAGTAGCCGACCTGGACATTGGCGCCGAGCTGCCAGGCGCCGCCGTTGGGCGGGATCTGGCCCATCAGCGTCTTGAGCAGGGTCGATTTGCCGCCGCCGTTCGGCCCGAGGATCGCCACCCGCTCACCGCGCTCGATCTGAATCTCGTCGAGGCTGAGCAGGGTGACGGGCTCGCCGCCCGCCGGCTGGTAGCCGACATGCAGATCATCGAGCGCCAGCACCACATTGCCGGAGCGCAGATCGGTTTCGAGCTGGAACTTGAGCTGCTTGCGCTGGACCGGCGCCCGCGCCAGCCCGTCGATCCACTGGCCGTTGAGGCCCTGGCGGCCGTATTTGAGCGAGTTGAGGCGCTTCTCGCGGCCCTTGGCCTCCTTGGAGCGCTGGCCGGCCTTGAAGCGGCGGATGAACTCCTCGGTTTTGGCGATGAACTTTTGCTGGGCCTCGAATTCCTTGAGCTGGATCTCCAGCCGCTCGGCCTTGATCGCCTGGTACTTGCTGTAGGGCGCGGCGTAGTCCTGGAGCTTGCCCCACTCCATCTCCCAGGTGCGGGTCGTGACCCGGTCGAGGAAATAGCGGTCGTGGGAGATCACGATCAGCGTGCCCTCCCACTCCTTGAGGAAGCCCTCCAGCCACTCCAGGGCGGCCATATCGAGGTGGTTGGTGGGCTCGTCAAGCAGCAGCACGTCGGGATCGCCGAGCAGGGCCAGGGCGAGGGCGGCGCGGGTGCGCTGGCCGCCGCTGAACTGATCGAGCGGCTGGTCCCACTGGGCGGGGACGAAGCCGAGGCCGTGGAGCGTGCGCTCGATCCGGTGCTCTTTCTCGTAGCCGCCGGCGTGCTCGTAGCGGTGCTGCAGCTCGCCGTAGCGCTCCATCGAGGCCGCCCACGTCGGATGGGCGTGATCGGCGATCACCGGCTCCAGGGCCTGCATCTCGGCCTCAAGCCGGGCCAGGTGGGCGAGGGCGGCGTGGGTTTCGCTGCGCAGGGTGCTGCCGGCGGGAAATTGGGCCTCCTGGGCCTGGTAGGTGATGCGCGAGCCGCGGGCGCGCTGGAAGCCGCCCTCGCTGGCCTCGTCGATCCCGGCCACGATTTTCATCAGGGTTGATTTGCCGGCGCCGTTCACGCCCACCAGGGCGATCTTGTCGCCGCGGGCGACCTGGAACGACACGCCGTCGAAAATGCGCTCGGCGCCAAAGAACTTGCCGAGATTATTAGCAACTAACAGGGACATATCCGCTCCTTGAATTTCAAGGAAAATAATACCATCAAATGGCGAGGGATCAGGGGCCAGGGGTCAGGCCGCATCAAATGGCGGCTGAGCGCCACCCGAGACCCTGAAGCACCCAACGTCCCTGCGGCCCGCATTGCGCGTCAAGTCTGACCTGCCCCCTGGCCCCCGACCCCTAAAAACCCAACCCCACGCAGCGCGAGCGCTCCGCGGGGCCGGGCGGGAGGGGGAGCGGGCTACTCGGCCAGGCGGTAGCCGACGCCCCACTCGGTGAGCAAAATCTT
>DASWWB010000403.1:0-2089 GCA_036406115.1 Herpetosiphonaceae bacterium | reverse complement strand
ATCCCGGTGTTTCTGCTCGGCGGCGGCTCCAATCTGCTGATGAGCGACGGCGGCTGGCCCGGGCTGGCGCTGCGCAACCGCGCCGCCGAGCAGCAGATCACCGGCCACGGCGACACGGTCCATCTGGCGATCGACTCGGGGGCGCCGATGGCTGGCACCGCCCGCAAGCTGGCCCTGCGCGGCTACGGCGGCCTGGAGTGGGCCGAGGGCCTGCCCGGCACCGTCGGCGGCGCGATCTACGGCAACGCCGGCTGCTACGGCGGCTCCACCGCCAGCAATCTGGTCGACGCCACGCTGCTCATGCCGGATGGATCGGTCGAGGTTTGGCGGGCGGATCGCTTCGCCTTCGAGTACCGCTCCAGCATGCTCAAGCGCCAGCAGCGGGCCTCGGGCGCGCTCTCCGGCCCGGTGGTGCTGGGCGCGACCTTGCGCCTGTACCGCGATGATCCCGAGACGCTCGCCAGCACGATCGCCGAGATCGCGGCCTCGCGCAAAAGCAAGACGCCTTCCGGCTCGTCGTGTGGCTCGGTCTTCAAGAATCCGCCCGGCACGACGGCGGGCACGCTGCTCGATCAGGCCGGGCTGAAGGGGCGCTCGCTGGGGGCGGCGCAGGTCGCGCCCAAGCACGCCAACTATATCATCAACCTGGGCGGCGCCACCGCCGGCGATGTGCTGGGCCTGGCCGAGATCATGCGCGAGGAGGTGCTGCGCCAGTTCGGGGTCGAGCTACAGCTAGAGGTGCAGGTGGTTGGCGGCGCGACGCTCCAGCCGGCGCACGCAGAGGGATAGACAGATGGCCGATAAAATCCGGGTGGGCGTGATCTTCGGCGGCCGCTCCGGCGAGCACGAGGTCTCGCTGAAGTCGGCGCGCTCGGTGATGGACGCGCTGGACCCTGAGAAATACGACGTGGTGCCGATCGGCATCACCCGCGAGGGGCGCTGGGTCTCGGGCGGCGATCCGCTGCTGGCCCTTGAGACCGCCGCCGACCAGAAGCTGCTCGGCCGCGCGCCCCAGCCCGGCCCGGCCAGCACGACGGCCCTGGTCACCGCCGCCGGCCAGCTGCCCGGCGCCGCCAGCCTGGGCGCGATCGATGTGATCCTGCCCGTGCTCCACGGCCCCTTCGGCGAGGACGGCACGATCCAGGGCATGTTCGAGCTGGCCGATCTGCCCTACGTGGGCTGCGGCGTGCTGGCGGCCTCCGTCAGCATGGACAAGGCGCTGATGAAAGCGGCCTTCGCCGCCGCCGGCCTGGCCCAGGTGCCCTGGCAGCTGGTGCTGCGCCACGAGCTGCGCGCCGGGAGCCCCCTGGGCGCCGAGGCGGTCGCCGCGCGCCTGGAGGCCGCCCTGCCCTATCCGATGTTCGTCAAGCCGGCCAACCTCGGCAGCAGCGTCGGCATCAGCAAGGCGCGCGACCGGGCCGAGCTGCTCGCCGGGCTGGCCGAGGCCGCCGGCTACGATCGGCGGATTGTCGTCGAGCAGGGCATTGAGGCCGATGAGATCGAGGTCGCGGTGCTGGGCAACGACGATCCGCAGGCCTCGGTCCCAGGCGACGTGCTGCCCGCCAACGATTTCTACGACTACGCCGACAAATACCTGGAGGGCCGGACGCGCTTCCGCATCCCCGCCGATCTCGATCCAGCCACCAGCGAGCGGCTGCGGGCGATGGCGGTCACGGCCTTCAAGGCGGTCGATGGCGCGGGCCTGGCGCGGGTCGATTTCTTCCGCGAGCGCGGCAGTGGCGATTTGTACATCAATGAGATCAACACCTTCCCCGGCTTCACCGCCGCCAGCCAGTACCCCAAGCTGTGGGAGGCCAGCGGCCTGCCCTACCGCGAGCTGCTGGACCGGCTGATCGAGCTGGCGCTGGAGCGCCACCGCGAGAAGCGGGCATGAGCGAGCGCCGCCCCCGCCCGCTCGGCGCCCGTCCCGCCCGCGCCCGGCCCCGGGCCGTTGTCGGCCTGCCGCGCCGCCCCGAGACCGGCCCGATGGTCCGGCCGACCTGGCGCACGATCCTGCGCCACAGCCTGCTCGACGGCAAGCTGGCGGCGCTGCTGCTGCTGCTCGCCGGCCTGGCGGGCACCTGGTACT
>DASWWB010000402.1:0-4449 GCA_036406115.1 Herpetosiphonaceae bacterium | reverse complement strand
TGCAGGACGCCGACCGGCTGGACGCGCTCGGCGCGATCGGCCTGGCGCGCTGCTTCACCACCGGCGGCGCGCTCGGCCGCCCGCTCTACCGCCTCGACGATCCCTTCGCCGACAGCCGCGAGCCCGACGACCGCGACAATTCGGTCGACCATTTCTACACCAAGCTCCTGCGCCTCGCCGACACGATGACCACCGCCGCCGGCCGCGCCGAAGCCGCCACCCGCACCGCGTTCCTGCGCCGGTTCCTCGATGAGCTGCGGGCGGAGCTGGCAGGCGTGCGGGAGCAATAAGCTGTCAGGGATCAGGGGTCAGGGATCAGGGCCGGCTGCATCGATGTTCGCGGCGCCCAGCATGCTCCGAATGCTGGCGATTCATTATCTGAGATGAATCCAGCCGGAGCAGCCCGGCGCAGCGCGAGGATTCGCCCACCCCGGCCCTGACAGCTGACACCCGATAGCTAAGAAAGGCACTCCGCCATGACCCGCCACACCCTCATCCGCCAAACCGAGCGCGCCTGGTGGTTCACGCCGGACGGGACGACCGACCGGCCGGTGCTGGGCGCGCTGGTCGGCGAGCGCGGCGCGCTGATCGTCGACGCCGGCGCCTCGCCCGCCCACGCCGCCGAGTTCCAGGCGGCGCTGGCCGCCGCCGGCCTGCCCGAGCCGGCCTGGGTCGCGCTCAGCCACTGGCACTGGGACCACGTATTCGGCGCCGCGGCGTTCCGGGCGCCGCTGATCGCCCAGGCAGGCACGGCGCGCATGCTGGAGACAATGCGCGGCTGGAGCTGGGACGACGCCGCGCTCGACGAGCGGGTCGCCGCCGGCGTCGAGATCTCCTTTTGCCGCGATATGATCAAAGCCGAGCTGCCCGACCGCCGCGATCTGCGCCTGCGAACCGCCGACCTCAGCTTCGGCGACGAGCTGACGATCGACCTGGGCGGCGTCAGCTGCCAGCTGATCCACGTCGGCGGCGACCATGCCGAGGACTCGACGATCATCCATCTGCCCGGCGAGGGCGTGGCGTTCCTCAGCGACGCGCTCTACCAATGCATCTACAGCGAGCCGCGCCACTACACGCTGGAGCGGCTGCGGCCGGCGCTGCGCCGCGCCCTAGACCTCGGGGCCGAGTGCTATCTGTGGGGCCACAACCCGGAGCCGATGGGCCGCGCCGAGCTCATCCGCCTCGCCGATGAGCTGATCGAAGCCGGCGAGATCGCCGCCGAGCAGGGCGGGAACCTCGCCGCCAGCGCCGCCGAGATGGAGCGGCGGCGCGGCCGGCCGCTCAACGAGGACGAGCAGGAGGATCTCGCGGCCTTTTGCAACGGCTTCGGCCTCGCGGGCGGGGAGGCCGGGCGATGAAACGAGGGGCGCTCTACGCCGCCGGCGCCTACGTGCTGTGGGGGCTGCTGCCGCTGTACTGGAAGGCGCTCCAGCACGTGCCGGCCTTGGAAATCCTGGCCCACCGCATGGCTTGGTCGCTGGTCTTCCTGGTGGTGCTGCTGGCGGCCCGCCGGCAGTGGGCCTGGCTGCGGACGGCGCTGCGCAGCCCGAGGATCGTCGCCACCTACGCCACGAGCGCGCTGCTGCTGGGGCTGAACTGGTACATCTACATCTGGGCGGTCAACCACGGGCACATCGTCGAGGCCAGCCTGGGCTACTTCATCAACCCGCTGGTCAACGTGGTGCTGGGGATGCTGTTCCTGCGCGAGCGGCTGCGGGTCGGCCAGGGCGCGGCGATCGCCCTCGCCGCCGCCGGCGTGATCTATCTGACCATCGCCCTCGGCTCGGCGCCATGGATCGCCCTGGTGCTGGCCGGCTCGTTCGGCGTCTACGGCCTGCTGCGCAAAACCGCCGCCCTGGAGTCGCTGGAGGGGCTGTCGCTGGAGACCATCCTGCTCTTTCCGCTGGCGTTCGCCTACCTGGCGACCCGCGAGGTTCAGTCCGGCTCGTTCGCCAGCGCCGCCCCGGGGACCATGCTGCTGCTGGCGGGGGCGGGCGTGGCCACCGCCGTCCCGCTGCTGCTGTTCGCCTCCGGCGCCCGCCGCCTGACCATGACCACGCTCGGCCTGCTCCAATACATCGCCCCGACCATCCAATTCCTGATCGGCGTGCTGGTCTATCACGAGGAGCTGGGCGGCGCCAAGCTGGCGGGCTTCGGCCTGATCTGGCTGGCGCTGGCCGTCTACAGCGCGGAGGGATTGTTCCACGGGCGGCGCGGCGCCGCCGAGCAAACCCCGCAGCCGGCGGCAGACTAGCGACTGGCGCGCAAGGAGCCACGCATGGAAGATGAGGAGATCGGCTACCCGTCGTTCCTCCCGCTGTTCAGGTCGCCGCCCGAACGCGGGTCGCCGCCCTATCTGGCGTTCCTCAACATAACATCAAGCGCGCCGGCAGCCCTGCGGGGCGTCGTGGCGGCGCTCGGCCGCTCGCCGAGCCCTGGCGACGAGATCCGCGCGCTGCTCGACGATCTGGACTGGCGGGCGCATCTCGTCGGCGGCATGGCGCTGATCGCCAGCCTGCGGCGCGACGGGCCGGCGCTCGACGCCCTGTGGCGCGCCTTCGACGAGGGCAGCTGGGTCTCGCCCCAGCTCGCCGCCATCGCCTCCATCTTGGACCCGAGATTCGCCGATCAGGCCCGGGAGCGGATCCTGCGCCGCTGCCAGGGCGTGCCGGACCGCAGCAGCGACGCGGGCATGCTGCTGCGCCACACTGCAAGCGGGCCGAACAGCTTCTATCACCGGGAGTGCAAAGCCCTCGCGGCGCTGATCGCCGCCGCCCGCTGCCTGCCGGAGCTGCGGGTATGGGCCGAGGAGCAAGGCCGCGAGCCCGACGCCCGGCGCATGCTGCGCGCCGACCCGGACCGCGGCGGCGCCATCGTGAGCTACTGGCGCCCGTTATGCATCGGCCTCTGCCAGGACGTGATCGGCGAACTGCGGCGGGAGCTGGCGCGGCGAAGGGCGGCAAATTAGCGCGGAATCCGCGATGCGCGATGGAAGCGCCGTGCTATAATCGGCGCCAGTCACGACTTCAGAGAACCGCATATGCTTGACAAGCTGCACATCGCTGAGATCCACTACCAGCGCGGGGTTGTGCTGGAGCAGGCCGGCCGGCTCAATGAGGCGGTCGATGAGTATCGCCAGGCGCTGAGCAACAATCCGCGCCTGCGCGCCGCCCACCTGGCCCTCGCGGGCTACTACCAGCGCCACGGCCTCACCGCCAGGGCCATCGCGGCGCTGGACGAGGCGGTGAGCATCGAGCCCGACTACGAGGCGCTCCAGCGGCTCGCCAGCCTCCAGCTCGAGCTGCGGCGCTTCGAGGAGGCGCGGGCCGCCGTCCAGCTTTCGGCGCGGCTCAGCGGCGACAAGGCCCTGATCGCCTATCAGCTGGCCCTGATCGCCTATCACGAGGAGCGCTATCCGCAGGCGCTGGCGCTGCTGGCGGGCTGGGAGCGCGACCTCGACGATCTCTGGCGCTACCACCAACTGGCCGGCCGCTGCGCCCTGCGGCTCGGCTCCTATGACGAAGCCCTCGCCTGCCTCGGCCGGGCCATGCTCCGCACCAACGATCCCGCCCACCTCGCCCAGCTGCTCTACGAAGTGCGCGTCGCCGAGCGCGCCGGCGAATTCTGCGGCGTCCTCACTGTGCGAGACCAGATCTACATCGCCCAGGGCACGGTCTGCCTCGGCGCCAGCCAGGAGGACGACCGGACGCACCAGCGGCCCGATCAGCGCGCCTGGACCTACGAGCAGCTGGCGGCCACCGTGCGCCGCGCCGGCGAGCTGGCCGGGCGCGGCGTCTGGCGCAGCAGCGTGATCGTCGCGCTGACGCTCGACGCCGAGCCGCTGGCCGGCGCCTTCGCCCAGCTCCTTGGGCAGCCGTGCATCAATCTCCAGGACCTGCGCGCCGACGACGTGCCGCTGCTGGTCGCCGGCGCGCTCAGCGACCCGGCGCTGCTCAATGTCTCCCACGAGCGGGTGGCCCAGCCCTGCTTCACCTACGCCCAGAGCGTCAGCTGGCGGCCGGACGCGGCCCACGTCTGGCCGGATCTGGTGGGCATGCCGGCGGGCGCTGCCGAGCTGCCGTGGGCCGCCGACCTCGCCGAGCTGCGCCGCTCGCGCAGCGGATCCGCCCCGGGCGGCGGCGACCACTCGGCGCTGCTGGCCCAGGCCAGCGCCAGCCTCCTGGCGGCGCTCGAACAGCCGACCGCCGCCGAGCAGGCGCTGGCCGACTACTACGAGCGCGACCACCTGAAGCTGCGCTGGAGCAATGCGCGGGCCTAGCCGCCCAGCACCGCCAGCGTCGCCCAGCCGAGCGCCGCGTAGCGCCCGATCTTGCCCAGCGCGATCCAGAGCGCGCAGCGCCCCGGCGGCATGCGCAGCGCTCCGGCGACGGCGACCAGCGCGTCGCCGATCACCGGCACCCAGGCCAGCGCCAACGCGGGCGGGCCCCA
>DASWWB010000401.1:0-1666 GCA_036406115.1 Herpetosiphonaceae bacterium | reverse complement strand
ACGCTGCATCGGGTGGCTCAAGGAGTGTCGCGCCGTGGGAACCCGCTACGAGAAATTGGCCCTCAACTATCTCGGCATCGTCCATCTGGCCATTATTCAGCGCTACTTGCGCTTGCTCTGCTAATGTCAGACAGAACCTAGACTCCCCCTTTCCGGCGCGGGGCCGTCCCTGGCTCCGCGCCGCATCAAATTCCCCTGCAAATCCCTGTGATACTTTTTCCGAACCTCCGTACAATTCCCCGGAGGTGATTATGGCGCGCATCTGGCCGGCCCGAGCCGTTCCCGCAAGCACAGCGATCGACTGGGAAGCTGTCTATCGTGACTATTTTCCTCGTGTCTACAATTTTTTCCGCTATCGAATCAGCAATGCCACCGTGTGCGAAGATTTGACCGCCGCGACCTTCGAGAAAATCTGGCGCAACCGCATCCGCTACCGCTCGGAGCAAGGCGCTGTCTCGACCTGGATTTTCACGATCGCCCGCCGGGTGGCGATCGATCACTGGCGCGAGGCCCAGGCGCTGCCGCTGGCTGTGGCAGGCGACATCGCCAGCCCCGAGGATGTCGCTCATTCCGTCCACCAGCGCCTCGACCACGGGCGGCTGGCGGGGCTGCTGGCGGCGCTGCCGGCCCGCGAGCGCGACCTCGTGGCCCTCAAGTACGGCGCCCGCCTCACCAATCGCGCTATCGCCGAGCTGACCGGCCTGAGCGAATCGAATGTCGGCACGATTGTCGCCCGCACGGTGGCGGCGCTGCGCAGCCAATGGGAGGAGCCAGATGGAGCCGCATAAGCTTGTCGATGATACGTTTCTCGCCGACTACTACCAGGAGCCGCCGCGCGGCTTGCAGCAGGAGGTCTACCGTATGATTTCCGCCCACGACGATCCGATTGTCAAGGTCGCCCGGCCCCGCCCGGTCCGGCGCGCCGCCTACGGCCTGCTGGCCGCCTGCCTGCTGCTGGCGGTCGGCCTCGGCGCCTCGCTGTCAGCCCGCGCCGGCGTGACCGGGTGGATGCGCACCGTTGCCGGGATCGGCTTCCACGAAAACCCCGATCCCGATCCCTATCCGATCGATCCCGAGCTGTCGGCGACAGCGCCCGCCCCGGAGCAGGTCTTTGTGAAAGATTTGCCCGCGCTGCTGCCGTTCGCCTTCCGCATCCCGCAGGCGCCGGACCGCTACTTCCAGTCGTCGATGGCGATGGTCATCCGGCCGCATCCCAAGTGGGCCGACGGCGGCTGGACCGTCGTCATGCGCTGGGAGTTCGATGCGAACGACCAGGACATCAGCTCGCGCAAGCAGCGCGTCCGCATGACGGTGCGCAACGGCGCCAGCCAGATGGGCCTTGATGTGGCTCCGGAGATGACCGAGGAAGTCATGGTTGGCGGCCAGCCGACGGCCCTGACCCGCGGCATCTGGCTGGATTCGGGCGGCGGCATGCGCTGGCAGACCGAGGAGGGCGGCAATGAGCACCTGACGCTGACCTGGCGCGACGGCGATCTGCTCTACCAGCTGGAGAGCGACGAGCGCGGCTTCCTGCCCCGCCTGATCGAGATGGCCGAGACGATCCGCTAGGGTTGTCGTGCCTGGGGCCGGGTTGGCGAAACGCGCCAGCCCGGCCTTTTGCATGCCCGGGCGATGTTTTTTTGGCGCTAAAACCATCAACGGCCCG
>DASWWB010000400.1:0-2702 GCA_036406115.1 Herpetosiphonaceae bacterium | reverse complement strand
CCCGCCGGCACGCTGGCCTTGAGCATGCCGACATGCTCGTAGCGCGCCAGCACGCTGCCGCCCGCCCGCTCGACCAGCGCGGCCTCGCGCGGGCCCGCGCCCTGGATCAGCACATCCACCGCCGGGCCGGCGCCCGGCCCGAGTCCGCTCACCAACGCTCCCGCCGCGACCAGCGCCAGCAGCCGGGCCAACAGGCGAATCCGTGCGCTCATGGCTCACCCTCTCATTATGAAAAAACCAATGGGATAGAAGAAACAACACTGTTCCCTATATCAAGAGCCATTCCGCCTGACGCGCCGTAGCATAGTACTTTAGTCATATAGCGAGGCAGGACCGTAGGTCGGCGGCGCCGGCCGGGCTCAGGAAATCCCCGATAGCGGCCCCGCCGCCGATCGCGGATACTGTGGCGCGCCAACTTATCCTGGAGGAATCCCAATGCCTCGTCGCCGCCTCCCGTCCGCCATCCGCGCCCTGCTCGCCCTGTGCCTGCTCATCGGCGGCCTGCTCGGGCTCCGGTCTCCCGCCACGGCCTCCCCCGCCGCCGCCCCGACCATCATCCCCGGCCGCCTGATCGAGGTCCGCGCCGGCGACGCCGTCACCGCCGCGCCGATCCGGGCGCGCCTGCGGCCGAACGCGCCCCGCACCGCCACGATCAACGTCACCTACAACGGCTTCACCCCGGAGTCCCAGGCCGCCTTCCAGGCCGCCGTGGATATCTGGTCCGCGTCCATCACCTCGACCGTCCCGATCGAGGTCGTCGCCAACTGGACCCAGCTCGGCCCCGGCGTCCTCGGCTCGGCCGGACCGTCCTTGTTTATCCGCGATTGGACCGCCGGGACCCCGCCGCCGCGCGCCGCCACCTGGTATCCGATCGCCCTCGCCAACAAGCTCGCCGGCGTCGATCTGTCCACCCAAACGCACGACATCAACGCCAACTTCAGCAGCGTCTTCGCCAACTGGTACTTCGGCACCGACGGCGCCACGCCCGCCGGCCAGTACGATTTCATGTCGGTGGTGCTCCACGAGCTGGGCCATGGCCTGGGCTTCGTCGGCTCAGCCAGCGTCAACAGCGGCAATGGCTCGTGGGGGCAGGGCTCCGGCTTCCCGTTCGTCTATGACCGCTTCACGGAGAACGGCGCCGGCGCCGCGATCATCAACACCGGCGCTTTCCCCAACCCGTCGGCGGCCCTCGCCGCGCAGCTGCAAGGGGCGGATTTGTTTTTCGACGGCCCCCAGGCCGCGGCAAGCAACGGCGGCAGCCGGCCGAAACTCTACGCGCCCGGCACGTGGATCCAGGGCTCCAGCTACTCGCATCTCGACGAGGCGACCTTCCCCGCCGGCAATCCCAACGCTCTGATGACGCCGCAGATCGGCACCGCCGAGGCCATCCACTACATCGGCCCGGTGACTGTCGGCATGTTCCGCGACATGGGCTGGGAGATCGACGCGCCGGAGCCGCCGGCAAGCGCCGACTTGGCGCTGACCCAGGCGATCACGCCGGCAATCATTCTGCCGGGCCGGCTCATCACCTACACGCTCACCCTGCGCAACAATGGCGCAGTCAACGCCGAGAACGTCGCCGTGCGCGATCCGATCCCCGCCGCCATCACGGTCGAGCGCGCCATCGGCAGCTCCGGCTGGACATGCGTCATCTCGACCAGCGGGAACAGCACTGTCGTCGACTGCCATCACAGCAGCCTGCCGCCGGGCGAGGCCACCCTGACCATCCAGGGCCGCGTCGACGGGGCCGCGCCGGCGGGAACGGTTTTGAGCAACACCGCCACCGTGAGCGCCCAAACCGCCGATCCCGACAGCGGCAACAACGCCGCCACTCTCCAGCGCACGGTCGGCTCGGTGGTCTACGCGCCGATCATCGAGGACGCCCGGCCGCCGTCGCCCGCGCGCTAAGCGCCGCCGCAACGCTTGCCGCCGGGCATCTGATCGATCCGCCCCCGCCCAGCGCCGCCAGCCCATCCGTGGCAATGGCGGCGCCGGGCGCTTCCCCGAAGCAAAGCCCCCTGATCCCTGACCCCTGATCCCTGATCCCTGACCCCTGACCCCCGTTTCCCTCCGTTTGACAGCCGCCGGCCGCTCGGGTACCGTGCCCGCAATCTAGGGAGCGTTGATGCCATGGGTGAAAACGCGGGGCCGCCGAGCTGGGCGGAGACGATCGACTGCCTGCGCCGGGACATCCGGCGCTACGGCGAGGGCCGGCTGCTGCCGCTGGCGCTCAAAAACCTCTACCTGCACCCGGCGCTGGCCGGGGCGCTCTGCTACCGGCTGGGCCGCTGGCTGGCTGGGCGGCGCCGCTCGCCGCTCGGGCTGCTGGGCTGGATCGGCTACCGCGTCGCTTATCCGCTGGTGCGCCTCTACAGCGGCGTCGAGCTGCCGGCGGAGGCGCGGATCGGCCCCGGGCTGTGCCTGATGCACTTCGGCCCGATCGTGATCCATCCCGGCGTGACAGCGGGCGCCAATCTGACCCTGCTGCACAGCGTGACGATCGGCTCGGCGGCCAGCGGCGTGCCGCGGCTCGGCGCCAATGTCAAAATCGGCACCGGGGCGGTGGTGATGGGCGGCATCGAGGTCGGGGACGATGTGCGGATCGGCGCGGGGGCGGTGGTGACTGACAGCCTGCCGGCGGGCTGCACGGCGGTCGGCGTGCCGGCGCGGCCGGTGCGGCTGGCGGGGGAGCGGGAGCCGGC
>DASWWB010000399.1:0-2143 GCA_036406115.1 Herpetosiphonaceae bacterium | reverse complement strand
GCACGGCAGGCCTCGCTCGATCGCAGCCCGGCGCGTCACAAGCCGGCCCGGATTGGCAACGGTCTCTCTTCGTCAGCGAAAGGAATCACGATGGCACCGAAATCATCGATGTTCCGCCTGGTCACCGCCCTGATCGTGTTGCTTGCGGCAAGCGCCGCCCCGGCCCGTCCGCTTAAAGCCCAGCTTCCCGCCGAAGCCGCCGCACCAGCATCCTCGCTGGCCGCCGCCGGAATGCCGCGCTCCGCCCCGCAAACGCCGCCCGCCAGCATCACCGCCGCGCCGGTGATCGAGCGCTTCGCCAACAGCTGGCACGTCTCCACCATTGGCATGGTTTACAACCCGATCTCGCAGACCGTGCGCTACGCCCACGAGGGGCAGACGGCGAACCCGGCCACGCTCTGGGACATTGGCCTCGCCGCGCCGCACACGCCGGCTGGCAGCATCAACCTCGCCACGCGCAACGCCGGCTGGCCCCAAGCGCTCAACGACCGCGACGGCGCCGAGTACGATCCAGTCGCCGGAACCTATTTCATCACTGATTTCCAGGGCGATCTCGCCACTCGCGACGACAATCTGATCGAAATCACCCACGATGGGACGATTCTCAACGCCTGGGAGCTTGACGGCGCCGGCAACGACAGCTCGGACGCCTCGACGCTGAATCAGTCGATCGACATCGCGATCGCGCCCGGGGCGACGCCGCGCTATTTCATGACTCGCGCCGAAAACACGGGGACCGTCTACGAGATCGCCCTGACCAGGGCCGGCCTGTTCACGCCCGCCACCTGGAGCACGGTCGGCTCCTGCGCCCTGCCGGGCATCGGCGACAACACCGGCATCGACTACGACAATGAATACGGGGTGCTCTATCACTCCTCGTTCACCAGCGAAATCATCATGGTGACGGACCTCGCCTGCAACCCGATCACCTCCTTCACCTGCGACGGCGGCGCGACGGCCAACACCGGCGTCACCAGGATCGAGGGCTCGACGCCCCAGGAGTTTTGGGTCACGGATTTCACCAGCAACACCACCACCCGCTGCGGCATCCCCAGCCTGAGCCTCAACGCCTTCGCCAGCGGCGGCGAGGATTGCGCCAATCCGATCACGGCCGCCTTCCCCGGCGACGAGGTGACATTCTGCTACGTGGTGACCAACACCGCCGATCCCCGTTTCACCCAAGCGATCACCTACACCAGCCACAGCTTGCAGGATGAGCGTTTCGGCGCGATTCTAACCAACGCGACCTATTCGCTGGCGCCGGGCGCGAGCTACACCGCCACCCTCACAACCGTCATGACCCAAACGGTTTCCCATAACGCGACCTGGACCGCCAGCGGCGGCCCGTTCATCCGCGCCGCCTCGGCTCCAGTCAGCCTGGCCGTGCTCAACTCGCCGCCGTCGCTCTGCCAGACCTACGCCAGCGCCAACGTGCCGCTGGCCATCAACGATAACGTAGCGATTAGCTCGACCCTGGCGATCACCGCCCAGCACGCGCTGTTCGACGCCAATGTCAAGGTCGATCTGACCCACACCTGGGACGCCGACCTCGTGCTGTCGCTCAGAACGCCCGACGGCAGCGAGATTATGCTCGCCAACCAGCGCGGCGGCAACGGCGACAACTACGCCGGCACGATCTTCGACAGCCAGGCGGCCGTGGCGATCACCGCCGGCGCGCCGCCGTTCAGCGGCCGCTTCCGGCCCGAGGGCTCGCTGGATGGCGTGAACGGCGACCCCGGCGACGGCACGTGGGCGCTGATCATCCAGGACACCGCCGACGGCGACCAGGGCACGCTCCATAGCTGGAGCCTTGAGCTCTGCGAGCCGCCGGCCGCCGAGCTCGAGCTGGCCCAGACCGTCGGCACGGCGCCTGGCGTCTGCGCCACGACCAGCCAGATCAACGTCCTGGCCGGGACCCTCGTCCACTATTGCTACACCATCACCAACACCGGCAACTACACCGTCACCAACCACACCCTGACCGACAGCCGGCTCGGCGTGCTGCTTGACGACGCGGTCTATCCGCTGGGGCCGGGCGCCAGCGTCAACAGCGTGACGCTCGGCCTGAGCGCGACGCTCCGCATCACCGCCCCGACCACCAGCACCGCCACCTGGTCGGCCAGCTTGCCGGGGCTGATCTCGG
>DASWWB010000398.1:0-2902 GCA_036406115.1 Herpetosiphonaceae bacterium | reverse complement strand
CGGGGCCCGCGCGCCAGCCGCCAGCCGCTCAATCGGCGCCCCGGCCGGCCGCTCGACGGGATGCAGCGCTAGAGGACTCTGGCAGCCGCCGCCTCAATCAGCCCTGGGGGCGGCCACGCGGATCACGATTTTGCCGGCCTTGCCGCCTTGCTCGAAATAGCGGTGGGCCGCCTGGATCTCCGCCAGATCGAACACGCGGTCGACCAGCGGCCGCAGCGCGCCCCGGTCGGCCAGGCGGGCCAGCAGCGCCAGGTCCGGCCCGCTGGCCTGGGTGATGACAAAGGCGTAGCGGGGGCCGCCCTGGAGCCGGCTCGCCGCGCCGCGAATCATATCTTGCGGCCGGCCGGTCGGGCTGGACATGATGCCGCCGGGGGCCAGGTCGCGCTGGGCGGCGGCGAACGGGAGCATCCCCGCCGCGTCAAGGATCAGGTCCCAGGGCGCGCCGCGGCGAATCGCGGGATCATCGAGCCGATCGCCGACGGCGTCGGCCCCGAGCCCCCGCACGGTCTCGACGTGGGCTGGGCGGCAGACCGCCGAGACCTTGCAGCGGAGGAGCTTGGCGAGCTGCACGGCGAACGATCCCACGCCGCCGGCGGCGCCGGTGACCAGGACGCGCTCGCCGCCCCGCAGCCGCCCTTTGCGGCGCAGCGCCTGGAGCGCCGTGAGCCCGGCGAGCGGCACGGCGGCGGCCTCCAGGTCGGACAGGCGGGACGGCGCCGCGGCGACCCGGGCTTGCGGCACCGCGACATACTCCGCCTGCGCCCCGGCCCCCAGCCCGACCATCGCCCAAACCCGCTCGCCGGTGACAAAGGCCGTCGCCGCCGGCCCGCAGGCCACGATCTCGCCGACGACATCATAGCCGGGTGTGTGGGGCAGGCGGCGGGCGTGAATCAGCCGCATGGCGCCGCTCCGGCCGCCGATATCCGCCGGATTGAGGCTGGAGGCGGCGACCCGGATCAGGACTTCGTCGCGGCGGGGGCGGGGCTGGGCCACGGTTTCGATCCGCAACACATCGGCGGCGCCGTAGGTGTGAAAACGCACTGCTTGCATGAAACGGCCTCCTGGTTGAGCGCCAATGCCAGCGGGAAGCGCAAAAAAAAGCGCCGGCGCCGAGGATCCAATCCTCGGCGCCGGCCATTGGTAGCGGGGGGCGGATTCGAACCACCGACCTTCGGGTTATGAGCCCGACGAGCTACCACTGCTCCACCCCGCGTTATGCTCATAGTATACCACAGGTCGGCGCGTTTGCCAAACGGACCGCCGGCGCCGAGGTTAAGCGCGGGTCAACCCGGCCGCCCGGGGCTTAAACTTCGCTTAACCCAAGCATGATCCAAACAAGATCCTAACAACCGCGCGCTAGACTGTAGGCACCTCGGCGATCGCGGCAGCAGCCGGGGACCATGGCCAAGGCCGCCGGAGCATCGCCTGTGACCCACACGCTGACCAGACCATCCCGCCCCGCCCCGCCGGCAGCTCCGAGCGCGCGCTTTCAGGCGCCGCCCGCCGCGCCGCGCTCGGCCGAGGGCGCCATCCACGCGGCGCTGGGCGGCTTCGCGCCGATCAGCCTGGCGGAGATGGACGCGGTGGCGCTCCTGAACCGCACCGACAGCAAATATGTCCTGCCGGCGGCGCTGCTGGCGGCGATCCTGCCCCGGCTGCTGGGCGACTACCGGGTGCTGGAGCTGGAGGGGCGGCGCGCCCACCGCTACCACACCCTGTATTTCGACACCGCCGATTTCGAGCTGTACCGCCAGCATCACGCCGGCCGGCGCGTGCGCTACAAGGTGCGCAGCCGGGCCTATCTCGACAGCGGCCGGGCCTTCTTGGAAATCAAGCAGAAAACCAGCGCCGAGCGCACCGTCAAGCAGCGGCTGGCCACCGCCGGGCTGCTCGCCGCGTTCGATGAGCAAGCGGCCGGCTTCGTCGCCCGCCACGCGCCGCTCGACCCGCGCGACCTGGCGCCGCGGCTCTGGAACGATTTCAGCCGCATCACCCTGGTCAGCCTGGGCGCCGGCGAGCGGGTCACGCTCGACCTGGGGCTCTGCTTCGGCCGCGACGGGCGGCGCCTCGATCTGCCGGGCGTGGCCGTGGCCGAGATCAAGCGGGCCGGCTTCTCCAATGACTCGGCCATGATGCGCCAGCTGCGCCAAGCCAATCTCCACCAGGGCGGCTTCAGCAAATATTGCGCGGGCGCCGCGCTGCTCTACGACACCCTGCCCCGCAACAATCTCAAGCCGGCGCTGCGCCGCGTCGCCGCCATTACGAAGGAATCACGCGATGTCTAACGATACGATCCACTTTCTCGCCGGCGCCGGCTTCAATCTGGCGGTCACGCTGCTGCTGGTGCGCGGCGTCTACTATCCGGTCACGCAAGACAAGAATTTCGTCTTCACGTTCCTTGGCTTCAACACGATCATCTATTTCGTGCTGGGGCTGCTGACCAGCGTCGAAGTGAGCGTGGGCGTCGGCTTCGGCCTGTTCGCGATCTTCTCGCTGCTGCGCTACCGCACCGACGAGATTCCCATCCGCGAGATGACCTATCTGTTCATTGTGATCGCGCTGGGCGTGATGAACTCGATGCTGATGGTCTCCGGCAACGTGGCGCGGCTGCTGATCGCCAACGCGCTGATTGTCGCCGTGCTGTTCGTGCTGGAGCGGGGCTGGGGCTTCCGCTTCGAGTCCAGCAAGAAAATCGCTTACGACAAGATCGATCTGATCGTGCCCGAGCGGCGCGACGAACTGCTGGCCGACCTGCGGCGCCGCACCGGCCTGCCGGTCAAGCGGGCCGAGATCGGCAGGATCGATTTCCTCCACGACATGGCCGAGCTGAAGGTCTTTTACGACGAGCCCCGGCCGGCGCGGGCGGCCAGTCCCGCGACCAACGCCCTAGCCGCCCGCGACC
>DASWWB010000397.1:0-2048 GCA_036406115.1 Herpetosiphonaceae bacterium | reverse complement strand
CGCCGACCGGGATGCTGCCGGCGGGCGTCGCCAGCGCCCCGTCGCGCAGCTCGCCGCGCAGGAAGGCGCCGACGCCGACAAAGCGGGCGGCGGCCTCGGTCGGCGGCCGGTGGAACAGGTCGGCCGGCCGGCCCAGCGCTTCGATGTTGCCCGCCAGCAGCAGCGCGATCCGATCCGCCATGGCCATGGCCTCGCCCAGGTCATGGGTCACCAGCAGCGTGGTGACCGCCAGCTCGCGCTGGATGCGCCGGATCGTGTCCTGGAGCGCCTGGCGGATGGGCGGGTCCAGGTTGCTCAGCGGCTCGTCGAGCAGCAGCACCCGCGGCCTGACCACCAGCGCCCGGGCCAGCGCCACCCGCTGGGCCTGGCCGCCCGAGAGCTGGCGCGGATACTTGGATTCGATCCCCGGCAGCTCGACCAGCTCCAGCATTCTGGCGGCCTCGGCCTGCCGCTCGCGCCTGCCGACGCCGCGCAGCTTGAGGCCGAAGCCGATGTTGTCGGCCACGTTCAAAAACGGGAACAGATAGGCGCCCTGGAACAGCAGGACCGCGCCGCGCCGGTGGGCCGGGACCGCCGCCACGTCGGCGCCGCCCAGCAGGATCGCGCCGCCGTCCGGCTCCTCGATGCCGGCGATCAGCTTGAGGATTGTCGATTTGCCGCTGCCTGACGGCCCGAGCAGCGCCAGCAGCTCGCCCGGCGCCGCCGCCAGCGTCAGCCCGTCAAGCACCTGCTGCCGGCCGTAGGCCTTGCGCAGCCCGTCAAGCTCGATGCCGCTCATGGCTAGGCCCCCTCGCCCAGCGCCGGCCCTGCCGCCAGGTAGCGCCCGGCTAGGGCGATCAGCAGCAGCAGCGGGCTGACGAACAGCAGCGCCAGCGCCGATCCCGCCGCCTGGTTTCCGCCGCTCAAGGTGGCGAACAAGAGCAGCGGCAGCGTCTGGACCTGGCCGCCGCCGATCAGAAATGTCAGCAAATACTGGCTCCACGAGATCAAAAAGGCGAACAGGGCCGCCGCGACCAGCCCCGGCGCCAGCAGCGGCAGCGTCACCAGGCGGAAGACCTGGAGCCGGCCGGCGCCCAGCACCCGGGCCTGCTGCTCGTAGCGCTGGTCGTAGTTGGCCAGCACGCCGCCGAGCGTGAACACGGTGTAGGGCAGCACCGGGATCAGATGGGCCAGCGCCACGCCGCCGGCGGTCCCCGCCAGATCCAGGCGCAGGAACAGCGTGTTGAGGCCGATGCCGACCGCCACTCCCGGCACGACGTTGGGCAGGAACAGCAGCAGATAGATCAGATTCTTGCCTGGCAGCCGCCCCAGCTCCAGCGCCCGCGCCGCCGGGTAGCCGACCAGCAGCGACAGCCCGCTGACCAGCAGCCCGATCCGCAGGCTCAGCCAGAGCGCGGCCTGGGTCTGCGGGTCGCCCAGCCTGCCGGCAAGATTGGCGGCGCTCCACTCGCGCGGCAGCAGGTCCGGATAGAACCAGCGGACCGAGAGGGCCTGGATCAGCAGCAGGGCGACCGGCCCGGCGGTGAGGCTGAGCAGCAGCGCCCAGGCCAGGATCCGCCCCAGCCGCGCCGTCAACCGGCCCTCCGGCCCAGGCGCCGGGCCAGCAGCGCCACCAGCAAGACCGCCGCCGCCATCAGCACGCTGACCGCCATGCCGGCGGCCCTGCTGCGCAGATCGGCGTCGCGGAACAGATCGAGGCTCAGCACCGCCAGCATGCGCGGCCGCAGCACGCCCAGCAGCGCCGGCGCCTCGTAGGCCCCGAACACATAGGCGAAGACCAGCAGCGAGCCCGACAGCAGCGCCGGCCAGACCAGCGGCAGCGTGACGTAGCGCAGCTCCTGCCAGGGGCCGGCGCCGAGCGTGCGGGCCGCCAGCGCGTAGTGCTCGGTCTGGGCGCGCAGCGCCGCCAGCGCCATCAACAGCAGGAACGGCGTCTCCTTGGTGACATAATGGATGATAATCCCCAGGCCGGCGGTGTCGCGCACCAGAACCGGGAACGCCGCCGGCCGGTCGATCAGCCCGAGCGCCGCCGCCCCCCGCGACAGGAC
>DASWWB010000396.1:0-16623 GCA_036406115.1 Herpetosiphonaceae bacterium | reverse complement strand
TCGGCGCCGGTCACCGCCGTCGCGCTCGCCTGGCCGTTGGCGAACAGGCCGCTCGCGCCGCTCGCAGGCGCCGCGAAGGTGACCGTCACCCCGGCGGCGGGCTGGCCGGCGGCGTCGAGCACCCGCACTTGCAGCGCCGTGCCGAACGCCGTGTTGACGATCGCCTGCTGATTGTTGCCAGCCAGCGCCGTCACCGCCAGCGGATCATTGTCAGCGATCGCGACGGCGA
This sequence comes from Herpetosiphonaceae bacterium, assembly GCA_036406115.1. Lineage (GTDB taxonomy): Bacteria > Chloroflexota > Chloroflexia > Chloroflexales > Herpetosiphonaceae > DASWWB01. The sequence goes on along the minus strand of DASWWB010000396.1, from coordinate 16,394 downwards.
CGGGGTCGATCGCCAGGCCGAGGTACTCGCTCGCGCTGCCAGTGGCGACGGCCGAGCTGATCGCGGCGCTGTGCGGCCCCTCGATCGCCGTGTCGTCGATCGCCCGCACCACGATCGTGCGCTCGGTTTGCCAGCCGGCGGCGGTCCAGCCGACCTGCCGGCTCGCGCCGAAGGTCTGGCCGCCGTCCACGCTCAGCTCGACTTGGCCGCCCGCCGCGCTCAGCGTGAGGGTCACTGGGGCGCTGGGCGCGGCGCCCAGGCGCAGGCGGTAGGTGTCGGTGGTCGGGCCGCTCTCCTGCACCGCCAGCGGCGCGGCGGCGATCACCACCGAGGGCGCCGTCACGGCGAAGGTGGCCTCGACCGTCACCACGCCGGGCGCGCTGGGCGAGGAGACGACGAGGGTCGCGGTGTAAACCCCCGCCGCTAGGCTGCCGGGAAGCGCCTGGCAAGCCATCGTCACGGTGCCGGTGACGACGCCGCTGGCCGGCAGGGGGGGATTGCAGCTCAGCCAGCCGGAGCCGCCGGGGCTGTAGAGCGGCGCCGCGACCGCCCACTCAAGCCGCGCCGCCGCCCCGCCGGTGATCGCGAAGGACTGGGCGGCGGTCGGCGCGCCGCCGCGCGTGCCGGCGAAGGCCAGGCTCGTCGGGCTCACCTGGATCCGCGGATCGGCCAGCAGGACCAGGCCCAGGGCCGGATTGTCGTTTTCGTCGACGATCTTGGCCTGGACTGCGGCGTATTGGGCCGCGGTCATGTTCCGGCCGGTGACGCCCTCGAAGCTCGCCAACCGCCCGTCGAGGTCGGCGGCGTGGTTGACCAGCGTAATGTAGTCGCCGCTCTGGCCGGCGAACGCGGTGTCGCCCAGGCTGACCGCCGCCGCGTCGCGCGCCAGCAGGCCGTCGCGCCCGCCGGTGACGGCGATCCTGTTCATGCCGAGCTGGCCGCTGGCGCTGACCGCCTGGCCAAGGCCGCTGAACGACATGTCGGCGATGGTCACAGCCGATCCGGCCTGGATCTCAAGGCCGGTGCCCAGGCCGGCCGCCGCGCCCGTGTTGGTGACGCTGCCGTCCTGGATCGCCGCCCGGCCGTTTGATTGGATCAGCATGCCCAGGCCGACGTTGGTCAGATTGTTGTCGGCCATGATGATCGGCCGCGTGGCGCTGAAATCGGAGCCCGCCAGCCACTGGAAGCCGAGATTGGCCCCGTCGACCGTGTTGCCGGCGTAGTTCACCGCGCTGGTCGCGCTGGAGTGCGAGGTGATGCGGAAGGCGCGCTGGGCGTTGCGGGCCGGGTCGTTGGCGGCGGCCAGATTGGTGAAGCTGTTGCCCTCGACCATGATGTCGCTGCTGTGGCCGTGGGCGTTCTCCCACAGCCCGAAGATCACTTCCGGCGTGGCCGACTGCGCCCCCGTCACCACGAGCTGGTTGCGGGCCAGCACCAGCCCGTCGTACACGGCGCCGCCGCTGGTGTTGGACTGCAAACCGACCGAGGTGGCGTTGGCGTTCGGCGCGCTGACGCCGTCGCCGGCGAACTCCAGCCGGTTGCCGGCGACCGTCTGATTGGCGCCGAAGCTCAGGTGGATGCCGATGTTCTGATTGACATCGGCCGGCGCCGCGACCGCGTTCAGGTCAGTGGCGATTTTGATCGAATTAGAGATGATGCGGGTGTTGTCGAAGGCGCTGGCGCCGCCCGCCCCGCTGAACATGCCGATCGCCAGATCGAAATCGGCGATCCGCAGCTGCGAGATCGTCCAGCCCTGGTTGGGGCCGCCGTCGAAGACCAGCACGCTCTCCAGGTTCTTGGCCGCCAGATCGCCGGGGCCGCTGATCGTCGCGGCGCCGAGCGAGGCGGCGGTCAGGGTCACGCCGTCGGCGCCGGGCGGGACGAGAATCCCGTCATCGTCGCCATTGCCGGGGACGCCGTCCACGCCAGTCGCCCAAGCTGCGGCGGCGGCGGGCAGGCGCCAGTCGAACTCGCCGTCCAGGGTGATGGTCTGGTTGTCGACCACGCAGCCGATCCCGTTCGCCATGCGGCGGAAGCCGTTGTCGGCGGCGCTGACATCGCCGGCGGCGCTGATCGCGAAGGCGGCGGGCAGCTGGGCGCCCGGGGCCGGGGCGGCGTCGTCGCCGGCGACCAGCCAGGGCATGTGCGGGCCGGTCGGATTGACCAGCGACTGGCCGAGGCCGCCGGGATTGGCCGCCCCCAGCGGGCCCGAGACGGCGCCCCACCAGTTGCAGGGCGTGGCCGCGCTGACGGCGGCGGTGCCGGCCACATTGCGCAGCCCGACGCCGTTGCCGGTCAGATAGTTGTAGCTGACCGTGGCGCTGGCGGCGCCGCCGTTGCCGCGATCGAAGAAGTCGGTGTTCTGGGTGTTGGCCGAAGGATTGCCGGCCTGGACCTGGATGCCCACATCGTTGCCGGAGACAAGATTGCCGATGATGGTCTGGCTCAGGCCCTCGGCGACAATGCCGAACCCGTCGCCGGTCGCGCCGGTCGCCATGCGCCGGTAGCCGGAGACCGTGTTGTCGGCGATCACCACCGGGCCGGGCTGATCGGCGTTGAGCGAGCCCGGGCCGCGCCGGATCACCGCGATGCCAGCGGAGTCGCGGGCGTCGGTCGCGGGGATCGTCCGGGCGACGGCGTTGCCGCGCACCGTCAGCTGGCCGCGCGGATTCTTGACTTCGATGCCGAAGCGGCCGTTGTCGGTGACCGTGTTGTCGGCCACCAGGTTGGCGGCCGGACCCTGGGCGCCCAGCACGCTGAGGCCGGCGTCGCCGTTGCCGCGCACGGTGTTGCCGGTCAGTGACAGGCCGGTCACGCTGCCGTCGCTGATATCGACGCCGACCAGACAGTTATTGTTGAAGGTGCTGTCGGCGATCGTGATGCCGCTTTTCTCGCCGTTGATCAGCCACAGGCCGCGGCCGGGGCCGGGCTCGCAGGGCGCCACGTCGTTGTTGGAGGCGGTGATCCGGCGGAAGGCCAGGTTGCTGGCCGGCGACGCCTGGACCCAGATGCCATGGCGGGCGTTGTTGCTGAACGAGCTATCCTCGACCGTGATCGCGCTGAGCGGGCCGGTCGGCATGCCCAGCCCGTCGAGGAACGTGCTGACCGACAGGCCGCGGATCGTCACGCCGCTGCGGGCGCCGCTGAGCGCGATGCCGGTGCCGGAGCCCGGGGTCGGGCTGCGCAGGAGACTGGCGCCGGTCACGCCGGCCAGAGTCAGATTGTCTTTGGCGATCGTGACGCTTTCGGTGTAGACGCCGCTGGCGATCTGCACGGTGCCGCCCGCCGCCACCTGATTGACGCCGGCCTGGATCGTCCGCTTGGCGTCTGCCGGCGAGGTGCCGCCGTTCGCGTCATTGCCCTGGGGGCTGACATAGCAGAGCGCGGCGCATTGCTCGGTCGGCTCGAAATCGAAGGTCTGGTCGCTGTTGGCGACGCCGATCGTGAACGCATCGACATTGCCAACGAAGCCGGGCCATGGGCCGCCGGCCTTGAACATCAAGCCGCTGAGGGCGTTGTTCTGGATGCCGGCGTTCGGCCAATTGGCGCGCACCTGGGCCCAGGTGCAGGGGGTGGATTGCGGGCACAGCGTGTTGCCGGGGGCGCCGGACGCCCACCATCTGCCGGCCAGCGCGTTCCAGGACTGCCAGCCGCCGGGGGCGGGCGTGCCGCTCATATAGGGCTCGAAGATCAGCCGGCCCTGCCAGGCAGCGTTGGCGTCGGTCAGATCATAATCGACATTGAGCTGGAGCGAGATCGCCCAGGCGGCGTTGCTGTTGGCCGGGCTCTGGAAGGTGGCGTACTCCAGTTTCGTAAGATCGGCCAGCCGGGTCCCGGTGAAAACCGTGGTGTAGAGCAGCATGCGGCCCGCGTTGTCGGCGGTCGTCATGCGCAGGCTGCCGGCACCGGCGGGCGGGGTGAGCGGGCCGGCCTCGTAGACGGCGCTGGCAGCCGGGGCCTCTTGGATCAGCAGCCAGCCGTGGGGGTCGTTCGGCCGCACCACCGTGACCGCTTGCAGCGCGGCGGCAGGCAGCGCCAGCGCCAAAAACACAAACGCCAGCCCGGCGCTGACGCCAAGCTGCACGCTCCGCCGGATATATCGTCGCAAACCCATCCTCATGATACTCTCCTATCTGCTATTGCGAACCGATACTAGCCACCATAGCGCCCCCGCTTAACCATCTTGCTTACGAAGGGAGCAATCGCCATTTAGTCCGCTCAGCGGATCAAATCGGTTTGACAAATCAGCGATTTGGCCGTTAAATCAGAGCGCGACGGCCCATTCGCCAGATTCGCCCGGTCATCGCCCGGCAAATCCCGGGGAATAAGTCCCCAGTCTTTACAAAATCGCCTCTTGACAAATGGTAAAAGCGCTTTTATAATCCCAATCATTGAAAGCGGTTTCAACCTTACCTTCAACCACCAGGCTCACCCACCAGCACCAGCGGGTCCGAACAGTATTTCTTTCAAGGGCGGCAGGCTCCGAGCGGCATCCCACGGCAGCGGGACGGCAATCATCGCCCCCTAGCCATGAAAGCGATTTCAATGTCTCACACACTGAAAATCGAAGAAATAGCGGCGCTGGCCCAAGTCTCCCCCGCCACCGTCTCGCGGGTGCTGAACAACTACCCGCATGTGCGGCCGGCGCTGCGGGAGCGGGTGCTGCAAGTGGTGCAGGAGCACAACTACACGCCGCACGCGGCGGCGCGCAGCCTGGCGAGCAGCAGGACCAAAATGATCGGCCTGCTGATCCCGCGCAGCGCGGTGGTCGTGTTCGCGGACCCCTACTTCCCGCGGATCATCCAGAGCATCACCGAGACCTGCAACAGCCTGGGCTACTACCTGATGCTGTCGATGGTCAGCACCACCGTCGAGGAGAACTTCTACAAAAACCTGCTGCGCGGCCGGCACTTCGACGGGATCATCACCTTGGCCAGCGACGTTGACGACCCGATCCTGCCGGTGGTGCTGAAGCAAAAATTCCCGATGGTGCTGATCGGCCACCACCCTTACTACCCGGACATCACCTCGGTCGACGTCGACAACCGGCTGGGGGCGCACAAAGCCGTCTCGCACCTGCTGGAGGAGGGCCGGCAGCGGATCGCGACCATCACCGGGCCGCTGAACACCATGGTCTCGATGGAGCGGCGCGACGGCTTCAAGCAGGCGCTGCTGGAGGCCGGGCGGCCGATCAACAACGAGCTGATCATCGAGGGCGATTTCACCGAGGAGGGCGGCAGGCAGGCCATGCAGCGCCTGCTGGCGCTGCCGCAGCGCCCGGACGCCGTGTTCGTGGCCAACGACACCATGGCGGTGGGCACGCTGCGGGCCATCACCGAGCTGGGCCTGCGGGTCCCCGCCGACGTGGCGGTCGTCAGCTTCGACAACCTGCCGGTGTCATCGTACGTCACCCCCGCGCTAACCACCGTCCATCAGCCGGTGTTCGAGACCGGCGATGTGGCCGCCAGGATATTGATCCAGATGATTGAGGGCGAAACCCCTGCCGCCCGGCGCACGCTGCTGCCCACCAGCTTGATTGTGCGCCAGTCCTCGGCAGCGCGGGGCGCCAAGACGAATGGAGGTGCGCCGGCAATCCGAACATCGTAGGTCCCTGGAGCGATCATCCGCGCCAACCGGTCCATCCCGAAGGGCTCCGCCCGCCGCTGGCGCCAATAGTCTCTGCTGACACCCGCTCACAGATGATTTTGTACAAAGGAGTATGGCTGTATGTTTAAGCGCACATCACTCTCTTCGTTGTTTCTGATCCTGATGCTCCTGATCAGCGCCTGCGGAGCCGAGCAGACGCCCGTCCCGACCACCGGCAGCGCCGCCCAGCCCACGACAGCGCCGACCACCGCGCCGGCTGACACCGCCGCGCCTGCCGACACCGCCGCGCCGGCCCCGACCACCGCCCCGACCACCGCCCCGACCACCGGCGGCGATGAGTTTGCAAATTACCTCACCGCCTCCACCGAGCAGCAGGCGACCTGGGTCCGCAACTTCAACCCGTTCGTCACCGACCGCCGCTTCCCGACCATCTACGGCATCTACGAGCCGATGATGGTCTACAACACGGTCAAGGGCGAGATCATCCCCTGGCTGGCCACCGAGTACAAGTGGAGCGAAGATAACAAGACCCTGACCTTCACCACCCGCGACGGCGTGAAATGGTCGGACGGCAAGCCCTTCACCGCCAAGGACGTGGCCTTCACCTTCAATCTGCTGAACGCGAACAAGGCCCTCTCGACCGGCGCCAACCCCTGGACCTACCTGTCGGCCGTCGAGGCCACCGACGACAAGACCGTCGTCTTCACCTTCAGCAAAGTCTACACCCCCGGCCTCTACGACATCATGCACGCCCTGATCGTGCCCGAGCATGTCTGGAGCACGATCGCCGATCCGGTGAAGCATCCGAACGAGAACCCGGTCGCCACCGGCCCCTTCACCGAGGTCAAGCTGTTCGAGAACCAGATCTACGCCCTGGGCAAGAACCCGAACTACTGGCAGGCCGGCAAGCCCTACATCGAGGGCCTGCGCTTCCCCGCCTACCCGGGCAACGACCAGGCCAACCTGGCCACGCTGAACGGCGAGAACGACTGGGCCGGCAACTTCATCCCGGACATCGAGCAGACCTACGTCGCCAAGAGCCCCGATAACGGCTACTGGTTCCCCTCGACCGGCGACACCGTGATGCTGTACCTCAACACCACCAAGGCGCCGTTCAACGATGTCAACGTCCGCAAGGCGATCAGCCAGGCGATCGACCGCGACCAGATCGTGACCGTGGCGATGTACGACTACACCAAGCCCGCCGACGCCACCGGCCTCAGCGACGCCTACCCGAGCTTCAAGAGCCAGGCCGTCGCCGACGCCAACGCCGAGTGGGTCACCTTCGACGCCGAGAAGGCCAACGCGGCCCTCGACGCCGCCGGCCTCAAGCGCGGCGCGGACGGCATCCGCACCACCGCCGACGGCACCCCGCTCAAGTATGAGCTGAACGTGGTCTCGGGCTGGACCGACTGGGTCTCGGCCTGCGAGATCATGGCCCAGAACCTGAAGGAAGTCGGCTTCGACGTGACCGTCAAGCCCTACGACTTCAGCGCCTGGTTCGACAAGGTCCAGAAGGGCGAGTTCGATATGTCGATCGGCTGGAGCTCCGGCGGCGCCACCCCGCTGAACTACTACCGCGGCCAGATGTCCTCCCTGACCGCCAAGCCGGTCGGCGAGACCTCGGGCGAGAACTGGCACCGCTACGTCAGCAAAGAGTTCGACACCCTGCTCGACAAGTTCGCCGCCACCTCCGACCCGGCCGAGCAGAAGGCCCTGGCCGAGCAGATGGAGACGATCTTCGCCACCGAGGCCCCGGCTGTGCCGCTGTTCCCCGGCCCGGCTTGGTTCGAGTACAACACCTCGCAGTTCACCGACTTCCCGAACAAGGACAACCCGTACGCCGTTGGTTCGCCGTTCAGCAAGCCCGACCAGCTGCTGCTGCTGACCACCGTCAAGCCGAAGAAGTAAGCCCATCGACCTGGGCGGAGGCGGCGCGCCAGCGCCGCCCCCGCCCGACGCGCCGCTCGTGAATGGAAAGGAAAGCAACGATGCGCTACGTTCTACGGCGAATTGGCTTCTATCTGGTCGCCGCCTGGGCCTCGCTGACCCTCAACTTCATCATCCCGCGCCTGATGCCAGGCGATCCGGCCTCGGCGATCTTCGCGCGCTTCAAAGGCCAGCTCCAGCCCGACCAGATTCAGTCGATGCGCGAGGCCTTCGGCTTCACCGACGCCCCGCTGCTGGAACAGTACGTGTCGTACCTGAGCCATGCCGTGCGCGGCGACTTCGGCACCTCGATCTCGGCCTTCCCGGCCTCGGTCACCTCGGTCATCGGCAGCGGCCTCGTCTGGACCCTGCTGATGGGCATGACGGCCCTCATCATCAGCTTCGCCCTCGGCAGCCTGCTGGGCATGGTCAGCGCCTGGCGCCGCGGCGGACTGCTCGACAACGTCTTCCCGCCCCTGCTTATTTTCATCGGCTCGTTCCCGTTTTTCTGGCTGGCCATGGTCGCGCTCTATTTCCTCGGCTTCAAGGCCGGCTGGTTCCCGCTGCGCCATGCGTACTCGGACACCATCAGGCCAGGGTTTAACTTCACCTTCCTCCAAAGCGTGTTCAGCCACCTGGTGCTGCCGGCCTGCTCGATCATCCTGGTGTCGATCGGCGGCTGGGTGCTCGGCATGCGCAATACGATGATCAACGTGCTCGGCGAGGACTACATCACCTTCGCCTCGGCCAAGGGCCTCACGCCGCGGCGCGTGATGTTCCAGTACGCCGCCCGCAATGCGCTGCTGCCCAACATGACGGCCTTCGGCATGGCCCTGGGCTTCGTGCTCGGCGGCCAGATCATCGTCGAGACTGTCTTTTCCTACCCCGGCCTGGGCTACCTGCTGATCCGCGCGGTCAGCAACCTGGACTATCCGCTGATGCAGGGCATCTTCCTGATGATCACGCTGGCGGTGCTGGGCGCAAATCTGATCGTCGACCTGCTGTATGTGCGGATGGACCCGCGCGTGCGCGCGAACTAGCGAGGGAGAACCGAGCCATGATCCAAGAACAAGCCACCGATCCCGCGCCGCTGGCCCGCGACGAGCAGCTGCCCAAGGTCAAGGTCAAGTCGGCGATCGGCGCCCGCTTCGGCTGGCTGCGCGGCATTCTGCGCAATCCCAAGGCGGTCTTCGGCCTGCTGATCCTGATTGTCTTCGCCCTGACCGCGGCGCTGGCGCCGGTCGTGGCCAAGAACAGCCCGAGCAAATTCGTCGGCAAGCCGCACCAGGCCCCGTCGGCCAAATATTGGTTCGGCACCCAGGGCCAGGGCAAGGATGTCTTCGCCCAGACGGTCTGGGGCGCCCGCACCTCGCTGACGGTCGGCTTCGCCACCGGGCTGCTGACGACGTTCTTCGGCATCGTGATCGGCATGACCGCCGGCTACTTCGGCGGCTGGGTCGATGATGTGCTCTCGCTCTTCACCAATGTGGTGCTGATTATCCCGGGCTTGCCCCTGCTGACGATCCTGGCGGCCTTCCTCTCCCCAGGAAAGGGGACGATCATCCTCGTGCTCAGCTTAGTCGGCTGGGCCTGGCCGGCGCGCGTGATGCGCTCCCAGACCCTGACCCTGCGCACCAAGGATTTCGTCGCCTCCTCGATTGTCGCCGGCGAGAACCATTTCACGATTATCTTCCGCGAGATCCTGCCCAACATGACCTCGCTGATCGCCTCCAGCATGTTCGGCTCGATCATCTACGCGATCGGCGCCGAAACCAGCCTGAGCTTCCTCGGCCTGACCAACGTGAGCGATGTCAGCTGGGGCACCAACCTCTACTGGGCGCAGAACAACGCCGGCCTGCTGGTCGGCGCCTGGTGGACGATCCTGCCCTCCGGCCTGTGCGTGGCGCTGATCGCCTTCGCCCTGGCCATGATCAACTACGCGATGGACGAAATCACCAACCCCCGGCTGCGGGCAGAAAGGGAGCTCTCCAATGTCTTCAAACAGCGCACTGTCCTTGCAACGCCCGTCATCCGCGACGGCAAGTGAGACTCTGCTGAAGGTCGAGAATCTCTCGGTCGAGTACCGCACGCCGCGCGGGGCGGTCCGGGCCGTCAACAATGTCTCGTTCTCGATCGCCCCGGGCGAAGTCTTCGGCCTGGCCGGCGAGTCGGGCTCCGGCAAATCGACGATCGCCCACGCGGTGATGCGCATCCTCCACCCCCCGGCGGTGATAACCGGCGGCAACGTCCTCTTTCAGGGCGCTGATGTGCTGGACATGGACACCGACGAGCTGGAGCGCTTCCGCTGGCGCGATGTGTCGATGGTCTTCCAAAGCGCGATGAACGCGCTCAACCCGGTGATGTCGCTCGGCGAGCAGATGACCGATGTCATCCAGCGCCACCTCAAGCTGAGCAAGCTCGAGGCGCTCGACCGCGCCGCCCACCTGCTCCAGCTGGTCGGCATCGACAGCGCCCGGCTCAACACCTACCCCCACCAGCTCTCCGGCGGCATGCGCCAGCGCGCGGTGATCGCGATCGCTCTGGCCCTCAACCCGCCGCTGATGATCATGGACGAGCCGACGACGGCGCTGGACGTGGTGGTGCAGAAAGAGATCCTCCAGCAGATCGAGGAGCTGAAGGAGAAGATGGGCTTCTCCATCCTGTTCATCACCCACGATATGTCGCTGATGGTCGAGTTCTCCGATCGCATGGGCATTATGTACGCCGGCGAGATCGTCGAGACCGGCATCGCCAGCGATATTTTCAACACGCCCCAGCACCCCTACACGATCGGCCTGATGAGCTCGTTCCCGTCGCTGCGCGGCCCCAAGGTCAAGCTGACCGGCATCCCGGGCTCGCCGCCGGACATGGCCCAGCCGCCCTCGGGCTGCCGCTTCCATCCGCGCTGCCCCCAGGTGATGGAGCGCTGCTCGTCGATGGTGCCGGTGCTCAGCGAGACGACGCCCAAACATCAAGTCGCATGCCACTTACACGGCGCCGGCATTAGCTAGGCCCGACACAAGCGAGGATTGCCATGACCCAGACTGACGAAGCCCAGACCGTGATCGAGGTGCGCAATCTGACCAAGCGCTTCCCGGTCGGCGGCCTGTTCTCCAAGAAACAAGTCCACGCGCTCAACGATGTCTCGTTCAGCATCCGCGAGGGCGAAGTGGTGGCGCTGGTCGGCGAGTCCGGCTCTGGCAAAAGCACGACCGCCCGCCTGATCGCCCGCCTGATGCAGCCCACCAGCGGCGAGATCCTGTTCAAGGGCAAAAATGTGCTCAAGACCGAAAAGCGCGGCGCCTCGCTCTGGTACCGCAACAAGGTCCAGATGATCTTCCAGGATCCGTTCAGCTCGCTGAACCCGGTCCACACGATCGGCCACCACATCGCCCGGCCGCTGGCGCTGCACAACAAGGTCAAGTGGGCCAAGCAGCGCGACGCGCGGATCGAGGAGCTGCTGAGCAAGGTCGGCCTGACGCCGGCCCGCGAGGTGGCCCAGAAGTTCCCCCACCAGCTGTCGGGCGGCCAGCGCCAGCGCATCGCCATCGCCCGCGCCCTGGCGGTCGATCCCGAGATCATCTTGGCCGACGAGCCGATCTCGATGCTCGATGTCTCGATCCGCATCGGCGTGCTGAACCTGATGGCCCAGCTCAAAAAAGATTATGGCATCGGCTATCTCTACATCACCCACGACATCGCCAGCGCCCGCTACATCGGCGACAAAACGCTGGTGATGTACGCCGGCCACATGGTCGAGGGCGCCGAAAGCACCGAACTGATGGAGCAGCCGGCCCATCCCTACACCCAGCTGCTGCTGTCGGCGGTGCCCAATCCTCACAGCTTGCACGCGCCGGAGAAGCTCGCGGCCCGCGGCGAGATCCCCTCGCTGATCGATCCGCCGCCCGGCTGCCCGTTTGCCACGCGCTGCCCCAAGGTGATGGATGTCTGCCGCGAAGTCATGCCCGGCGCGACCCAGCTGGGCGCCGACCATTGGGTGCGCTGCCACCTCTACGGCTCCGAGCCCGACCCGGCCGGGAGCCCTGTGGGCGCCGCCACGGCCTAAGCCGCCCGACGACCCGAATCATCCTCCGCCCGGCGGGATCGCGCATCCCGCCGCTGGCTTCCCATTGCTTGCGAGACGCGCTGCTTGAAGGAGACTCTATGACAGAGACACAATTTCCCGCTGATTTTATCTGGGGCGCCGCCACGTCATCCTACCAAATCGAGGGCGGCTTCGACGAGGACGGCCGCGGCGAGTCGATCTGGGACCGCTTTTCTAAGACGCCGGGCAAGATCAAGGACGCCAGCAACGGCGACACCGCCTGCGACCACTACCACCTGTGGCGCGAAGACGTGGCGCTGATGAAGCAGCTCGGCCTCAAAGCCTACCGCTTCTCGATCGCCTGGCCCCGCATCCTGCCCAATGGCCGCGAGGCCGTCAACGAGCGCGGCCTCCAGTTCTACAGCCAGCTGGTCGATGAGCTGCTGGCCAACGGCATCACGCCCTTCGTCACGCTCTACCACTGGGACCTGCCCCAGGCGCTGGAGGACGAGGGCGGCTGGGCCGTCCGCTCGACCGCCGAGGCCTTCGTTCACTACGCCGATGTCGTCTCCAAGGCGCTGGGCGACCGCGTCAAGCACTGGATCACCCACAACGAGCCCTGGTGCGCCAGCATGCTCGGCTACAACCACGGCGAGCACGCCCCCGGCCGCCAGGAGATGAGCGCCGCGATCGCCGCCAGCCACCACCTGCTGCTCTCCCACGGCTGGGCGGTCGAGGTGATCCGCCGCAATAGCCCCGGCGCCCAAGTCGGCATCACGCTCAATCTGACCCCGCCGACGCCGGCCTCGCCCTCCGCCGCCGACTTCGAGGCCAACCGCCACTTCGACGGCTATTTCAACCGCTGGTTCCTCGATCCGCTCTACGGCCGCCACTACCCCGCCGATATGGTCGCCGACTACCAGGCCCAGGGCCATCTGCCCGCCGGCGAGCTGCCCTTCGTCCAGGAGGGCGACCTGGAGACCATCGCCGCCAGCACCGATTTCCTCGGCATCAACTACTACAGCCGGGCGGTCATCCGCAGCAACCAGGTGCCGGAGGAGCAGAACGCGCCGCGCACCGTCTTCCAGGCCCCCGAGTCCGAGTGGACCGAGATGGGCTGGGAGGTCTACGCCGACGGGCTGTACGAGCTGCTGGCTCGCATCCATTTCGACTACGCGCCGGCCAAGATCTACATCACCGAGAACGGCGCCTCGTACTCGGATGGCCCCAACGGCGACGGCCAGATCCACGACGCCCGCCGCACCGCCTATCTCCACGGGCACCTCAGCGCCTGCCGCCGCGCAATCGAGGCCGGCGTGCGGCTGGGCGGCTATTTCGCCTGGTCGCTGATGGATAATTTCGAGTGGGGCCACGGCTACACCCAGCGCTTCGGCATGGTCTGGGTCGACTACGAGACCCAGCGCCGCATTCCCAAGGACAGCGCCCGCTGGTACAGCCGGGTGATCGAAGAAAACGCGGTGCTGCCGGAGTAGATGGCTATCGGCTGTCGGCTATCGGCTATCAGGCGGGCGCTTCAAGCGCGCCATACAACTTGACATGCCAGCTGCGCCCCCGGGCGCGGCCGCGCATCCCCAAGCAATGACCTGATAGCCGATAGCTGATACCTGATAGCCAAACTTTCGCCCAAGCGGGAAACCGCTTTCATAACCCTAAAATCCACCCACAACCGCTGGAGGACACCGTATGAAAGCCCGACGACCGCTCTCTCTGCTGCTGGCGCTGCTGCTGGCGCTGCTCTCGGCCCTGGGGCCGCGCTCGGCGCCGACCAGCGCCGAGCAGCTGCCGCCGCTGCCGCAGGTCGATGACTTCGAGGCGCCGCTGGCGACCGGCCAAGCCGGCAACATCCCGATCGGCTTTTTTGTCGCCCAGGACGGCGGCAGCACCACGACGTTCGGCCGCACGGCCACGCCGCCGGCCCCGGTGCCGGGCGCGCCGGGGGGCAACAACGTCCTCCAGGCCAATTTCACCGTCGTCTCCTACGGCGTGGTGATCCACGGCTTCGAGAACGCCGCCGTCAACGAGTGGGTCAGCCAGGACTGGAGCCCCTACGCCGGCTTCTCCTTCTGGCTCTACGGCCTCAACAGCGGCACCGATCTGTTCATCGACCTGATCGACAACCGCAACGCCGGCTCGACCACCGACGACGCCGAGCGCTTCACGGCGACGATCGAGGACGATTTCAGCGGCTGGCGCCAGTTCCAGCTGCCCTTCACCAGCTTCCTCCGCAAGGATATCGGCAACGGCGCGCCGAACGACGGCTTCACGCTGACCGAGGTCCACGGCTGGGCGCTGGGCGCGCTCACCACCGGCGGCGTGCAGCGCACCTACTACATGGATGACGTGCGGGTCTACGGCGTGGCGCCGCCCCGGCCGCTGACCGTCGGCTTCACCGCCACCAACACCGACGTGCCGGAAGGCGCGACGGCCTCGGTGGCGCTCAAGCTCAGCAAGGTCAGCACGGCGCCGGTCACGGTGAACTACAGCACCGCGCCGGCCCAGGCCACGCCCTACCGCGACTATCTGCCGGTCACCGGCACCGTCACCTTCCCCGCCGGCACGCTCCAGCAGACAATCGCCGTGCCGACTATCGACGACAACAAATACGAGGCCGACGAGGGCGTGCTGATCAGCCTGACCGCGCCGGTCAGCGCCGAGCTGGGCATCATCACCACCGGCCGCGTCAACATCCGCGACAGCGAGTCCTACGATCCGCTGCTGCTCGATGATTTCGAGCGCGACCCGACGACCTTCGCCAAGAACGGCAGCGTCACGCTGAGCCGGCGCGAGATCCTCGCCGGCGCCGCCGACGCCTTCCCCGGCCAGGGCGCCTACGAGGGCGTGCTCGACGCCGCCTACCCGAGCGCCGCCGCCGGCGCCAGCTTCGGCCGCAAGTTCCCCCAAGGCCTGGACCTGCGCGGCGAGGAGGGGCTGAGCTTCTGGCACTACGGCCGCAACACCGGCCAGACCTACAAGCTCCAGCTGCGCGACAACAGCACCGCCGACCCCGGCCCCGCCGGCTGGCAGCTGGCCTGGAGCGATGAGTTCAACGATCCCGCCGGCACGCCGCCCAACCCCGCCACCTGGACCCACGAGATCGGCGACGGCACCAGCGTCGGCAACATCGGCTGGGGCAACAGCGAGCTCCAGTACTACACCAACAGCACCGCCAACTCGGCCACCGACGGCGCCGGCAACCTGGTCATCACCACCCGCGATGTCTCGGGCACGACCAACCTGCGCTGCTACTACGGCCCCTGCCGCTTCACCTCGGCCCGCCTGATCAGCGCCAACAAGGCCGAGTTCGCCTACGGCCGCATCGAGTCGCGCTTCAAGACCCCGCGCGGCGCCGGCATGTGGCCGGCGATCTGGGCGCTCGGCGACGATATCGCCCGCGTCAACTGGCCGCAAACCGGCGAGATCGACATCATGGAGTTCGTCGGCCGCCAGCCCAAGGAGATTTTCGGCACGCTCCACGGGCCGGGCTACTCAGGCGGCAACGCCTACGGCGACACCTACACCTTCGCCGACGATGTGCCGAATGACTGGCACACCGTCGCCATCGACTGGCAGCCCAACTCGATCAAGTGGTATGTCGACGGCATCGAGTACCACAGCGCCACGCCCGCCGACGTCGCGCCCAACCAGTGGGTCTACAACCATCCCTTCTTCCTGATCCTGAACACCGCGATCGGCGGCAACTTCGGCGGGCCGGTCGGCAGCAACGTCACGTTCCCGCAGGAATTCAAGGTCGACTATATCCGCGTCTTCCAGGCGCCCGACACCGCCGAGCGCTTCGAGGCGCCGTTCGTCGACAACTACAGCGGCTGGCGCCGGGTCGTGGTGCCCTTCTCCAGCTTCGCCCGCTCCGCCAGCCAGCCGACCGGCGCGCCCAACGACGGCCTGAACCTGCGCGACGTGACCGGCTACGGCTTCGCGCTGCCGGCCAACCAGTCAGGCACCCTGACCGTCGACCAGGTCCGCGTCAAGGCCAACTGCGCCGACGAGGCGACTGTCATCTCGGCCGCCGCCAACGGCGCCGGCTCGCTGCGCGACGCCCTGGCCCGCGTCTGCGCCGGCGCCACGGTCCGCTTCGCCCCCGCTCTCGCCAATCAGACCATCGCCCTGACCGGCGAGCTGGCCCTGGCCAAGAGCGTCACGATCGACGGCAGCGACGCTCCCGGCCTCAGCCTGAGCGGCGAAGGCACGCATCGCGTGCTGGTCGTCAACGCCCAGGTCAGCGCCACGGTCAAGGCGATCACGCTGACCAACGGCTACGGCTTCGAGCTGGCCGGCGGCGTGCTCAACAACGGCAACCTGACCCTCGACCACGTCACCGTGACCGGCAACCGCGTCGCCACCAGCGGCGCTGACTTCTGGAAGGGCGGCGCCGGCATCTACAGCGGCGAAAACAGCCGCCTGACGGTCCTCAGCAGCCTGATCAGCGACAACGCCGTGACCCAGGCCGACGGCGGCGGCATCTTCGCCTTCTTCGGCAGCACGGTCACGATCAGCGCCACGACGGTCTACAGCAACAGCTCGACCAACGTGGCCGGCGGCCTCCGCCTGCTCGGCAGCGGCAGCGTGGTCAACAGCACGCTCAGCGGCAACCGCTCGACCGGCTGGCATGGCGGCGCGCTGTTCCTCACCGACGGCACGCTCAATATCCGCAACACCACGATCATCAGCAACAGCGCCCCGAGCGGCACCGCCGGCGGCCTGTTCGTCGGCACGTTCGGCGCCTCCAACGCCACGCTGACGCTTGAAAACACGATCGTCGCCGGCAACACCGGCG
>DASWWB010000395.1:0-5474 GCA_036406115.1 Herpetosiphonaceae bacterium | reverse complement strand
CCGACCCAGCTGGCCCATCTGGCCGAGCGCTGGCCCCGGGCCTTTGCCACCCTGGCCCTGCTGGAGCGGCGCTTCGCCGCCAGCCCGCCCTGGACGTGGCTGAACGACCATTATCTGTGCGTGTTTGAGCGGGTTTAGGGGTCAGGGGTCAGGAGTCAGGGGTCAGGGATTCGCTCGCCTGGTTGTTGATCGGCCCATCAGATGGTTTTCAAGATACGATTGGCGGCGCGGGCGCCACGGGGTTTTGCAGTTCGGCCTGATCCCTGGCCCCTGATCCCTAAAACATTTCCTGGCAAGACAACGAGGATTTTCACATGCTCTCAAAACCCCATCTCGTGGTGGCGCAGGCCTGGCGCTGGTGGCTGCGGGCCAAATTCCTGCTCACCCAGCGCCGCCGCCACGACCGGCTGGTGATCGACCGGGCCGCCGGCAGGCAGTTCGTCGTGCTGCCGGGGGTGTTCAATCCGGCGCTGTTTTACTCCAGCGAGTTCCTGGCGGCGGCGCTGGAGGGCGAGCTGGCGCCGGCTGGCCTGCGGGTGCTGGATCTGGGGACCGGCTCGGGCGTGCTGGCGATCGCCGCCGCGCGCTCGGCCCGCCAGGTCGTCGCGGTCGATATCAACCCGGCGGCGGTCCGCTGCGCTAGGATCAACGCGCTGCTGCACCGGGTCGAGCAGGCCGTCGAGGTCCGCGAGGGCGATCTGTTCGCCCCGGCGGCGGGCGAGCGCTTCGATCTTGTGCTGTTCAATCCGCCCTACTACCGGGGCGCCCCTCGCAATGACCTTGACCGGGCTTTCCGGGCCGTCGACGTGCTGGAGCGCTTCGCCGCCGGGCTGGGCGGGGCCCTGGCGCCGGGCGGCCGGGCGCTGCTGGTGCTCTCGACCAACAGCGAGCAGGCGGCGCTGCTGGGGCTGCTGGCCGGCCAGGGGTTCGCCAGCAGGCCGCTGCTCCGCCAAGATAAAATCAGCGAGACGCTGACCATTTACGAAGTTACCGCCGAACGAGGAGGCCGCGATGCTCGTGCTGTATAACCCCCACTCAAGCGCCGGACGCAAGCCCATCCTGCCCATGTCGCTGCTTTCGCTCGGCGCGCTGCTGGAAGGCGAGTGCCCCTACGCGATCGTCGACGGCAATTTGCACGCGGACCCGCTGCCGGTCCTCGACCAAACCATCCGCGAGACCGGCGCGACCATGCTCGGCGTGACCGTGATGCCCGGGCCGCAGCTCAACCATGCCGCGCCGCTCTGCCGCGAGCTGCGGGCGCGCCACCCCGAGCTGATCATTATCTGGGGCGGCTATTTCCCGACCCAGCACTACGAGGCCTGCCTCAAGTCCGGCTATGTCGATTATGTGGTGCGCGGCCACGGCGAGGTCGTGTTCCAGCATTTGGTGCGGGCGCTGCGCAAGGGCGGCGATCCGACGGCGCTGCCCGGCCTGGCCTTCCGCGACCGCGAGACCGGCGCCGCCCGCTCCAATCCGCTGGCGCCCATCCCGGCCCCCGACGAGCTGCCGGATTTCCCCTACCACCAGGTCGATATGGACCGCTATGTCCGCAAAACCTTCATGGGCCAGCGCACGCTGCCCCATCACTCCTCCTACGGCTGCCCGTTTTTCTGCAATTTCTGCGCGGTGGTCAACATGGTCAACGGCCGCTGGGTCGCCCAGTCGGCGGAGCGGACCGCCGCCGTGGCCCGGACGCTGGTCGAGCGCTGGCAGGCGGACGCGATCGAGTTCTACGACAATAACTTTTTCGTCCACGAGGCCCGCACCGCCGAGTTCGCCGAGCGCGTCATCGATCTGAAGATCGCCTGGTGGGGCGAAGCGCGGGTCGATACGATGCTCAAATACTCGGATCGGACCTGGGAGCTGATGCGCGACAGCGGCCTCAAGATGGTCTTCCTCGGCGCTGAGTCCGGCTCCGACGAAACGCTCAAGCGCATGAACAAGGGCGGCACCGCCAGCGCCAAGAAAACGCTGGACTTGGTCGACAAGATGGCGTATTACGGCGTGGTGCCCGAGCTGTCGTTCGTGCTGGGCAACCCGCCGGACCCGGCCGCCGACGTGCGCGACACGATCGGCTTTATCCGCAAGGTCAAGCAGATCAACCCGGCGTCGGAGATCATTTTGTATCTCTACACGCCGGTGCCGCTGGCGGGCGACCTCTACGATCAGGCCAAGGCCGAGGGCTTCCGCTTCCCCGAGAACTTGGAGGAGTGGATCGACCCGAGCTGGCAGGAGTTTTCCCAGCGCCGCTCCTCCACGCTGCCCTGGATCAGCGACCCGCTGCGCCGCCAGCTCCATGATTTCGAGCGGGTGCTGAACGCCTACTACCCGACGACGACCGACATCAAGCTGAGCGGGTTCCGCCGCCGGCTGCTGCGCGGCCTCTCGGCCTGGCGCTACCACCTGGGCTTCTACCGCTTCCCGCTGGAGCTTCAGGCGCTGCACAAGCTGCTGGCCTACCAGCGGCCCGAGACGAGCAGCTTCTAGCGGTGGCCGCGCCGGTGTCCAAAAGATTGGCTGGCGGCTGGCCGCGCCTGCGCCGGCGGGCAGGCGCGCTGCTGGCCGGCGGCGCCAACACGCTGCTGCTGCCGCTGCTCAGCCCGCTGGTGGCGCTGCTGGTGATCCGGCTGGCCTCGGCCGAGCTGTGGGGCGGCTTCGTGCGCGTGCTGCTGCCGGTCCAGCTCGGCGCCCATCTGCTGGTCTGGGGCAACCGCGACTACCTGCTGCGCGCGTTCAGCCGCCAGCCGGCCCGGATCGCCGCGCTCTGGCGCTCCAATCTGCTGACGAGGCTGCCGCTGCTGATGGGAGCGCTGCCGCCGCTGATGGTCCTGGGCGTTGCGCCGGGCCGGGCCGCGCTGCTGCTGGGCTGGCTGCTGGCGGGGATGGTCGATCAATCCTGCGAGGCGCTGGTTGCCTATCGCAAGACCTTCGGCGCCCAGCTGGCGATCGACCTGGCGGGGCTGGCGGGGCTGGCGGGTGGCGTCGCATGGCTGGGCGAGGGCCTGGGGATGGATGGGCTGATCGGCCTCTTTGCGCTGGTCGAGGCCGCCAAGGCCCTGGCGCTGACAGCCTGGCTGGGCGCCTGGCGGCAGCCGGCCAACGCGGGAGCCGGCGCGGCGCCGCCGACGCCCGACTGGGGCTATTTCCGCCGCGCCCTGCCGTTTTTCCTGCTCGGGCTGACCGGCCTGCTCCAGTCGCGGATCGACCAGTACTGCGCCGCCTCGCTGCTGGCGCCGGGCGAGCTGGCGGCCTATCAGGTGATCAGCAATTTCCTGATCTATCTGCAAGCCCTGGCGGCGGTGGCGCTGACGCCGCTGCTCAAGGGGCTGTACCGACTGCCCCAGGCCTCGCTGCTGCTGCTGGCGCGCCGGCTGCTGCTGGCCGGCCTGGCGCTGCTCGGCCCGGCGCTGGCGGCGGTAGCCGTGCTGCTGGCCCGGCTCTATCGACTGGCGCCGGCGCCGCGCACGCTGCTGATCGGCGGACTCTCGGTGATTCCCATCTATTATTATCTGCCGGTGATCCACGCGCTCTACAAGGCCGGCCGCCAGCGCGCGGTGCTGTGGGTCAACCTGGCGGGGACGGCGCTCAACCTGCCGCTGGCGCTGGCGCTGCTGCCGGCGCTGCGGATCGACGGCGGGCTGCTTGCCAACGCCGCCGCCCAGTGGCTGATGCTGGCGGCCTATCTGCGCCTTTCGCGGGCGCTGGGAGCGAACGATGGGGCTGCGCTGCCCGACCTGCCGCGCGCCGCTTGACCGGACGCGCGCCTGCGCCAACGGCCACCGCTTCGCCGAGGAGGGCGGGGTCTTGCGGCTGCTCGATCCGCCGTTCGCCGCCAAGCTGGATGGATTTTTGGCGCGATTGGAGGAGATTCGCGCCGCCGAGGGCAAGCGGCTGCTCGATCCCGCCGCCTACCCGCTGCTGCCGTTCGGCTCCGCGCACCACGAGTGGCGGCTGCGGCGCTACGACCTGGCGCTGGCGCGGCGGCTGCTGCGCGGCCTCCGCCCCGCCGGCCGACCGCCGCGGGTGCTGGATATCGGCGCCTGGAACGGCTGGCTGAGCAACCGGCTGGCCGAGGACGGCTGCGCGGTGACGGCTGTCGATTATTTCGCCGATCCGCACGACGGCCTTGGCGCCCGCCAGTTCTATCGCGCCGAGTGGCGCGCCATTCAGCTGGATCTGCTTGATCTCGCAGTGCTGGAGCCGGAGTACGACGCTGTGATTCTCAATCGCTGCCTGCAATTCGCGCCCGATCCCATTGCCTTCGCCCGCCAGGCGCGCCGGCTGGCAGCTCCCGGCGGCCTGCTGCTCGCTACCGGGATCGAGTGTTTCGCCGACCCGCGCGCCAAGGCCGCCGCCGTCGCGGCGGAGGTTGCCCGCTACGCCGATCGCTACGCCTTCCAGCTGTTTCTGCGGCCGACCAAAGGCTATCTGGACCGCGCCGATCTGCGCGGGCTGGCGGCGGCCGGCCTGCGCTTCCGGCCCTATCCGCAGCTCTGGCTGGCCAATCTCCGGGCGGCGCTGCGCCCTGCTCGCGGCCGCCACCTGTACGGCGTGGCCGGTGCGGCCGACCTTTGACTGAAGCGGAGGAGGCGATGCATGACTGACCGGCCCTGGATGATCCGCCCCTACCGTCCGGGCGACGAGCTGGCCCTGGCGGCGCTGTTCGGCAGGGTGTTCGGCCGCCCGATCGACCCGGCGTTCTGGCGCTGGAAGCTCAAGAGCCTGCCGGCGCCGGCCGAGAATGTCTGGCTGGCGGAGGCCGGGGACGCACCCGCAACTGCCGAGGGGGCGCCCGCCCCGGCGCGTGGCGCGCCGGTGTTCCAGTACGCCGGGATCCCGCTGCGCTTCAGCACGCCGGCCGGCGAGACGACCGCCATGATCTCCGTCGATACGATGACCGCGCCCGAGTTCCGCCGGCGCGGCCTGCTGACCAGCGTCGGCCGCCACGCCTACGAGCAGTGGCGGGCGGGCGGCGTCGGCTTCGTACTGGGGCTGCCCAACGATCAGTGGGGCTCGCGGACCGGCGCGCTCAGCTGGCGGCCGCTGTTCCCGCTGCGCTGGCTGATCCGACCGCTGCGCCCCGAGACGCTGCTGGCCCGCAAGCTGCGGCTGGGCCGGTCCGGCGGGCTGGCGCTGCTGGGCGGGCTGTGGAATCTCTGGTGGGATCGGCGGGCGGGCGGCGATCCGGCGCTGCGGCTGCGGCTGGTCGATCGGCCCGAGCCGGCCTTCGATCGGCTGTGGGAGCGCTGCCGGGGCGAGGCGCCGCTCTCGGTGATCCGCGACAGCGCCTGGGTCGGCTGGCGCTATCTGGCGGCGCCGTGCCGCGGCTACCGGGTGCTGCTGGCCGAGCGCGACGGGCTGCCCGCCGGCTATGTCGCCTATCGCCTGGAGCCAGGCGCCGGCCGGCCCTGGGGCATGATCGCCGAGCTGACGGCGCCGCTCGGCGACGCGGCGGCGCGCCGGGCCTTGCTGGC
>DASWWB010000394.1:0-7387 GCA_036406115.1 Herpetosiphonaceae bacterium | reverse complement strand
GCCAGATCTGCCGCCGTCCGTCCGTTGCTGTGCCCGTGAACAGGGCGAAGGCGCGGGTCCCCCCGATCGGCGTGATCGTCGCCAAGGGCAAGGAGCTGAGATCCAGACTGCGGACCTGGCCGCGGTCGACAATTTGCAGCTCGAACGGGACGGGCTTATCCAGCACGAACCCGTCAGGCCGCGGGCCGATCACCGGGTATGCCTCGCAGTCGCACCTGTCAATATGCCGGAGGGTGCTGCCCTCGAGATAGTAGAGGTACCGCTTGTGGTCTTCCGCGAAGAAATCGAACCAAACATAGAGCTGATTGTCCACCGCTATGGGGCGAATGGTGGTTCGCCCCCATCCTACCGTATGCCAGGTGTCGATGAGCGTTGCGGCGCCGGCGGTTCCGTCCGAACGCCACAGATAATAGTCGTTGTCCCAGTTTTCCTCGCGCGCCGTTACAAAATAGGCATACTCCCCCACCACGGCCAGTTCGTCCCGCAGCTCCTGCCCGACGACGGTGGTAATCGGCGTGGTGCCGGCGGCGGTGCCCGTGGAGCGCCACAAGGTGTTCTGATCAAGCAGGAGCACGTCGTTCTGGAAGGGCTGGATGGCGCGGATGTTCGAGCTGGCCGGACCGGGCTGGAGATCGGCGACCAAGGCGGTTCCCGCCGGCGTGCCATCCGAGCGCCAGAGCTCGCGGCCGGTGTCCGGGGCCGTCGCGGCGAAAAAGACGGTGTCGCCAGCGACGGCGAGGTGCTGCGGATCGGAGCCGGCAGCTCCTGGCTGGATATCCCGGACCAGGAGTTGGCTGGGCGGCTCCGCGCGGGTCGCCACGGGGGAGCCGGCGAGCAGCAGGATTGCTGCGGCGAGCAGCATGCGGGCCAGCCACGGACGACGCGACGAGGACATGGGCGCCTCCTTTCAGCGGGCCCCGAGCTGATGGGACCCGAGACGAGCCAAATCCTGGCGGTCCGCCCCTACGCGTGGCAGCGCGGCCATGGCGGCACACTGGGCTGCTGGTGGCGGTCCGCGGACCGCCAGGATCCATGCCGGCACGGCCGGCGAGATCGTTATAGCAGCCGCGCGCCGCGAAAACTTGACATTTTCTACCACGTGCGGGCGGCAACGGCCTGCACCTCAACGGTGAACCCGCCGGGAGCCTGAACATAAAAGGTCCATGATCCATGCATGCGGGCCGGGGGCGGAGCCGTGATTCCGTCAGCGCGCAGGCGCTGATAGATTTCATTCACCGAATCCTCGCTCGCTTGGATAAAGCCGATATGAAAACTGTCAGGATAGCGGGCCGCCTGCGCTTTGTCCTGCGTGAGACCAAGCAACATGCCGTTTTCATCACCTAAGAAGGCCATGCGCTGGTTTGTGTGGAGAAGCCGCATGCCAAAATAGGTTTCGAGAAAGACCCGCGCTGCGTCCAGATCCGTAACCGGCAGATTGAGGTGATTCAGGTTCATTCGACAGTTCCTCCCATAGATGATCGCGCCCGCCGCCCAGTCTAGCCCCATGCTGCGGCGATCCGCTCCGCCGCATGGCCATGCGCGGTTTGGCCAAAGGCACAGGCCCGCCCTGGCCGGATGTGCAGGGCATGACGGAAGCGCGCTTTGTGCCTATGGAGGAGATGAGAAGCCTATGCAGCTCGCGTTGAGCGCGCCTTAAGAAGCGTTTTCGGCCATCCGCTCACCCGTCCCTGGCCGACGAGCCGGCGCGGCTGCCGGCGATCGCTCGCAGCCGTTGGCCGCTAGGCCGCCACAATGTGGTATCCTGGTGCCAGGAGCTGTGGCGCGGTGCTGTGGTCTGGCGACGAAACGGGACGGTGCTTGCAGCCTATGAGCGCATTATTTAACCGCAAGGCCCGGGCTGGAATGGCGGCGACGCTGGCGCTGCTGCTGCTGATCGGCGTGTTCGCGTACCGGAATACGAACGCCTTGATCGGCAACGCTGCGTCGGTCACTCAGAGCTACCGGGTGCTGGCCAGCCTGGAGAATCTGCTTTCGCTGCTCAAGGACGCCGAGACCGGCCAGCGCGGCTATCTGCTGGTCGGCGACCCGGCGTACCTTGAGCCGTACCGCGCCGCGACCAACCAGATCGATCTGGAGTTCGCGGCGCTCGAGCTGCTGGTCGGCGACAATCCCGCCCAGCGCGAGCGGCTGCCGGCGCTGCGCGGATTGATCGACCAGCGCCTGGAGCGGTTGCGGGCGACGATCGCGATCCGCGACAGCCAGGGTCTCGACGCGGCGATCGGCCGGGTGCGCGAAAACCAGGGCAAGGAGCTGATGGATCAGATCCGCAGCCTGGTCGGCGAGATGCAGGACCGGGAGCGTTTGCTGCTGGCCTCGCGCGAGGATTCCGCCCGCAACGCCTCGCGCGAGGCGCTGGCGATCATGGGCGGCAGGGCTGTCGCGGCGCTGCTGCTGGTCGCGCTGGTGGTCTCGGTCGTCAGCGCGGACCTGGGGCGGCGGAAACAGGACCAGGCGCGGCTTGAAGGGCTCTACCGCGAGTCCGAGCAGGCGCGCGGCGAAGTGCGCTCCATCCTCGACGCGGTGGGCGAGATGGTCGCCCTCATGGCGCCCGACGGCCGCTTTGTCTCGATCAACCGGCGCTTCACGGCGATGCTTGGCCTGTCAGCCGACGAGGTGCTGGGCAAGACGTTCGCCGATCTGGCCCCGGCGCTGAGGCGGATCTTCGCCGAGATGGAGCTGTTCCGCGACATGCCCGGCCCCGGCGACGATCAGCGCCAGTTCAATCAAATCGCCACCCAATCCTATCCCACCCAGCGCGAGCTGAACATCTACACCACCCCGGTGCGGACGGCCGACGGCGAGTATCTCGGCCGCCTGTATGTGCTGCGCGACGTGACCCACGAGCGCGAAGTCGATCGCATGAAATCCGAGTTTATCTCGATGGTGTCGCACGAGCTGCGCACGCCGCTGACCTCGATCCGCGGCTACACCGAGCTCTTGATCGACGGCGAGGTCGGCGAGCTGGCCGAGGAGCAGCTGGCGTTCCTCGGGATCGTCCGCCACAACGCCGACCGGCTGATCTCGCTGATCGGCGATTTCCTCGACATCTCGCGGATCGAATCCGGCAAAACCGAGCTGAAGCTGGCGCCGCTCGACCTCGCCGAGCTGATCCCCGCGGCGGCGGCGGTGCTGCGGCCGCAGATCGAGCGCAAGCGCCAGCGCCTCAGCCTGCGCCTGGCGCCGGAGCTGCCGACAGCCCTGGCGGACCGTGACCGCGTCATGCAGGTGCTGACCAATCTGATCTCCAACGCTCACAAATACACGCCGGAGGGCGGGTTGATCGAGGTCAGCGCCGTTGACGACGGCCCGTCGCTGCGCGTCGAGGTGCGCGACAGCGGCATCGGCCTGTCCGCCGACGACCAGGCGCGGATTTTCAACAAGTTCTTCCGGGTGCAGAACCGGGTGACGCAGGAGGCGGGCGGCACAGGGCTGGGCCTGTCGATCACCAAATCGCTGGTCGAGATGCACGGCGGGACGATCGCCGTGGCCAGCTCGCCGGGCGAGGGTGCCAGCTTCAGCTTCACTCTGCCGCTGTCGGCGGCCAGAGCTGTCGCCGTGCCCGCGCCGGCGGGCGGCGGGGCGGCGGCCAATGGCACGATTTTGGTGGTCGATGACGAGCGCGATATCGCCAATCTGCTGCGCCGCTACCTGGAGCGCGCCGGCTACCGGGTGGTGCTGGCCCACCGCGCCGACGAGGCCCTGGCTGTCGCCAAAGCCGAGCTGCCGGATCTGATCACGCTCGATGTGGTGCTGCCGGACACCGACGGCTTCACGGTGCTGGAGTGGCTGAAGGCCGACGAGGCGACCAGGCGCATCCCGGTGATCCTGATCTCGGTCATGCCGGACACGCGCTCCGGCAATCTGCTGGGCGCGGTCGATTATCTGGTCAAGCCGGTGCGCGACGACGTGCTGCTGTCCCATGTCAGCGAGATTCTAGCCGCCGACCGCCAGGGCTCAGTGCTGGTGGCCGACGACGACCCGCACATCCGCGCGCTGCTGGCCGGCTATCTGCGCAAAGCCGGCTACCACGTGATCGAGGCCCGCGACGGCGAGGAGGCGGTCCTGCTGTCGCGCTCGTTCCAGCCCGGCATGGTGCTGATGGACATCAAGATGCCGGTGCTGGACGGAATCGAAGCCCTGCGCCAGCTGCGCTCCGACACCGCCACCCGCGCGCTCCCGGTCGTGATGATGACCGCCAGCCCCGGCGTGTACGACGCCCACCGCTCGACGGTCGAGCTGCTGGGCGCCGGCAGGCTGCTGAACAAGCCCTGCACGCCCCAGGAGCTGGCCGCCGCGATCGCCGAAGGGCTCGGCCAGCCGCCCGCCGCTGCCGCTCCTCCCCCGCCCCAGCCGCCGGAGCCGACTCAAGCCGCCGATTAGTTGGAGGATTGCCTTGTGAGCGCTCGCATTGTGGTCGCCGATGACAGCCTGGACATCCGCACGCTGATTGGATTCACGCTCCGCCGCCGCGGCTACACGGTGCTGGAGACCGACGCCGGCGACGCCGCCCTCGATCTCATCCGCCGCGAACAGCCCGATCTGGCCCTGCTCGATGTGATGATGCCCGGCCTCAACGGCCTGGAGGTCGCCCAGCGGCTCACCGCCGACCCGGCGACCGCTGCGATTCCGATCATCATGCTCTCGGCCAAGGGCCAGCTGACCGAGATCGAGGCCGGCATGGCGACCGGCGCCGTCGCCTATCTGGTCAAGCCCTTCATTCCCAAAGAGATGGCCGCTCGCGTCGCCGAGGTGCTGGCTTCCCATCGCCCCGGCGCCGCCGAGTAGCCTATCCTGCCGCCTGCCGCGCCCCCAGCGCCGCCGGATCGAAGCCCGGCGGCCAGCTGGTGTGCTCGTCGTACGCGGCGCCGTCGAGCTTGGCGCCGCGCAGATGGGCGTGCTCAAGCGCGGCGCCCTCCAGCCGCGCCCCGCGCAGGTCGGCCCGCCGCAGATCGGCCTGCGAGCAGTCGGCGTCGCGCAGATCGGCGCCGGGCAGCTTGGCGTTGGCCAGCTCCGCCAGCACGAGCGTGGCGCCCCGCAGATCGGCGCCGGCGAGCTTGGCCCGTTCCAGCACCGCCCCGGTCAGATTGGCTCCTGCCAGATTGGCGCCCTCCAGCTTTGCGGCGTAGAAGATTGCGCCTTGGGCTTCGGCGCCTGCCAGATTCGCCCGGTTCAGGTTGACTCGCGGACATGGCGCGCCCGAGAGATCGGCGCTTTGCAGATCGGCGCCGGCTAAATCGCGGTCATCGAGCCATGTTTCGCGCAAATCGGCGTTGGCCAGCGAGTGGCTGCGGCCCAGCTCGGCCCAGCGATAGACCAGATCCAGGCTGACGGCGCGGAGCGGCGGTCGCGCCATGGCTACTCCTCCAGCCGGCGGCGCACGGCGGCGGCGTGGCCGGTCAGGCCCTCGGCCTCGGCCAGGCGCTGGGCGACCGGCCCCAGCCGCTGGAGCGCTTTCTCGTTAAGCCCGATCAGCGAGATGATCTTGCGGAAATCATCGACATTGACCGGCGAGGCGTAGCGGGCGGTGCCGCCGGTCGGCATGATGTGCGACGGGCCAGCCACGTAGTCGCCCAGCACCTCGAACGAGCGCTCGCCGAGGAAAATCCCGCCGGCGTTGCGGACCTTGCCCACGTATTGCCACGGATCGCTCACCAGCAGGCAGAGATGCTCGGGGCCGTACTCGTTGCTCAGCTCGAAGGCCAGCTCCAGCTGCGGCACGACGATAATCCCCGAGCGCCGCTCCAGGGCCTCGGCGGCGATCGCGGCCCGGTCAAGCTCCTCAAGCTGGCGGGCGACGGCGGCCTGGACGGCGGCGGCCAGCTCGGGCGAGTCAGTCAGGAGCAGGGCCGAGGCCAGGGTGTCGTGCTCGGCCTGGGCCAGCAGATCGGCGGCGGCCAGCTCGGGATTGGCGCCGGCGTCGGCGATCACCAGGGTTTCGGTCGGGCCGGGCAGCGCCTCGATGTCGACAGCGCCGTAGACCGCCTGCTTGGCGAGGACGACGAACACATTGCCGGGGCCGACGATCTTATCGACCCGCGGCACGCTGGCGGTGCCGTAAGCCATGGCGCCGATCGCCTGCGCTCCGCCCAGCCGGTACACCGCGCTGACGCCGGCGATGTCGGCGGCCGCCAGCACCAGCGGCGAGATCTCGCCGGTGTCGCGCTGCGGCGGCGAGCAGACGATGATCTCGCGCACGCCAGCCACCCGGGCCGGGATCGCCGCCATCAGCAGCGACGATGGCAGCGGCGCGGTGCCGCCCGGCGCGTAGACGCCGACCCGCTCCAGCGGCAGCACCAGCTGGCCCAGCGCGCCCTCGTCGCTCCAATCGACCCAGCTCTGGCGGCTTTGCTTGCGGTGGAAGCGCTCGATCTCGCCGGCGGCGACCCGCAGCGCGTCGACAAGCTGGGGATCGAGGCTGGCGTAGGCCGCCGCGATCGCCGCCGGCTCGACCCGCAGCGCCGCCAGCTCCACGCCCTCGATCTGGGCGCTCCAGCGCCGCAGCGCCTCGTCGCCCTCCTCCCGCACGCTCCGCAAAATCTGATCGACCGCCTGGGCCGGGGTGGTTCCGGCGCCGAACATGGCGTCGAGCCGCGCCTGGAGCGCCGGCGCCACGCTCATCGCCTCCAACGGCTCGCGGCGCAGCGGCCCCCGGCGGGCAGCCTCAAGATCGGTCCAAATCCGAATTGGCATAGTAGATGGTTCCTTCCAGCAGCAGCGAATCGCCTAAGCATACCAAAAAGACCGCCGGCTGGTGGCGCTGGTGGAATGAGCTTTGCTTCGGCAGACAGCGGACGCTGCGGTGCCGCAGCAATTCGCTTGGAATGGAGGGTGCGATGGAACGTCGGCATGCCATTCTTGTCATCGAGGATGATGACCATTTCCGCCAGACCTTGATCTGGGCGCTGGAGGCCCGGCAGTGGCCGGTGCTGGCGGCGGCCAGCGGCGCCGAGGCGCTGGCGCTGCTCGGCCGCTACGCGCCGCCGCTGGGCGCGATCCTGCTCGATGCCACGCTGCCCGACATGGCCGCCGCCGACATGTGCCGCGAGCTGGAGCGCGCCCGGCCGGGCCTGCCGGTGATTATGATGAGCGGCGATCCGCTGTCCCTGATCCGCGAGCGGGCCGCAGTCAATCCGCGCCGCTTCCTGGCCAAGCCCTTTGACCTAGCGGCACTGTACCGCGAGCTGAGCGCTTCGGTCAGCTCCTAGCGGCCGCGACCAGGCTCATGCGCCGCCCGGCATAGCCCGGAAGTCCCGCGCCGCGCCGGGACCGGCGGCGAGCTGACACGATCGCGCCGCTCCCAATCCGCTTGGGGCCTCCCCCCGAAAGTCCCCCCTAAATCCCCCTCCCGGGACCGTATCTTCCTGCC
>DASWWB010000393.1:0-3108 GCA_036406115.1 Herpetosiphonaceae bacterium | reverse complement strand
GCTGGCGACGCTGCTCGTCGGCAGCATGGCCTGGCTGGAAAGCCGCGGCCTGCTGCCGGAGCGCGAGCCGCTGCCGGAGATCCTGGTCCGGGTCGCCCCGCTGCTGGGCGTGGCCTTCTGGGTGATGATGTTCTGGACCATCGCCGCGCTGACCTCGCTGCTGGCTGGCAATTTGCAGCGCGCCTTGCAGCAGAGCCGCGCCCAGGCCCAGGATCTCGCCGCGCTGAGCCAGGAGCTGGAGGGCCGGGTCGCCGCCCAGACCGCCGAGCTGGCCACCCGCACCGCCCGCGCCGAGGCGCTGTACGAGGTCACCCGCGCCCTGACCAGCACGCTGGACCTGCCCGAGGTGCTGGCGCTGATCGCGGAGCAGGCCGCCCAGCTGCTCAAGTTCCGCAGCTCGCAGGTGCTGCTGGACCAGCCGGAGCGCGGCGGATTCACCCTCGTCGGCTCCTACAATCTGGGCGCCGGCGCCGGGAACTCGCTGGGCGCCGGCCCGTTCGACGACGACGACGAGGAGGCGCTGCGCCAAGCGCTGGAGGGCCGCCAGCCGCTGACGCTGGCGCTGGCCGAGACCAGCGCGCTGGTGCTGCCGATGCACCACACCAACCAGGTCGCTGGCTTGCTGGTGCTGCTCGACCCGCGCGAGGCGGCGCCGCCCGGCCCCGACGACCTGGCGCTGGCCGCCCAGCTCGCCGACCAGGCGGCGGTGGCGGTCGCCAACGCCCAGCTGCTGGCCCGCTCGCGGGAAAGCGCCACCGTCGAGGAGCGGGCGCGGCTGGCCCGCGAGATCCACGACACGCTGGCCCAGGGCCTGACCGGGATCATCGTCCAGATCGGCGCCGCCCAGCGCGCGCTCAGCGCCGCCCCCGAGGAGGCCAGCAGCCACCTCGACCTGGGCCAGCGCATGGCCCGCGAGTCGCTGGCCGAGGCCCGGGCGTCGGTCTGGAACTTGCGGGCGCCGGCGCTGAGCCACGCCGAGCTGATCGCGGCCATCCGGCGCCTGGCGGCCCATCCGGTGCGCCCCGACCTCCAGGTGACGGTCGAGCAGCGCGGCGAGCTGCGGCGGCTGCCCGCCAGCGTCGAAACCGCGCTGCTGCGCGTCTGCCAGGAGGCCCTGACCAATGTCGCCAAACATTCCCCGGCCACCGCTGCGACCATCCGCCTTGACTACGGCCCCGAGGCGGTGCGGCTGACCGTCAGCGACAACGGCCCCGGCTTCGACAGCTATGTGCTGGAGCACGGCGGCGGCGCCGGGCTGGCGCTGGGCTTCGGCCTCCAGGGCATGCGCGAGCGGCTCGGCTCGTTCGGCGGCGCCCTGACGCTGCGCTCCGACGGCGGCGCCCAGGTCGAGGCGACGGTCCCGTATGAGCAGGCCGGCGCCCCGGCCAGGGAGCATGCATGATTCGGATTCTGGTGGTTGACGATCACCCGGTGGTGCGCCACGGCCTGATGGCGATGCTGGGCTGGGAGGAGGACATCGAGCCGGTGGCGCAGGCCGCTGACGGCCTCGAAGCGGTGCGGCTGATCCTTGAGCACCAGCCGGACGTGGTGCTGCTCGATCTGCGCATGCCCGGGCTGAGCGGCGTCGATGTGATGCGCCAGGTCCGGCCCAAGCTGCCCCAGGTCCGCTTCCTGGTCCTGACGACCTACGACACCGACGAGTATATCGGCCCGGCGCTGGCGGCGGGCGCCCAGGGCTATCTGCTCAAGGACATCCCGCCCGACGAGCTGGTGCGGGCGGTCCGCTCGGTGGCCCGCGGCGGCGCGGCCCTGGAGCCGACGATCGCCGCCCGCCTGCTGGGCAAGATGAGCGAGCCGGCGCCCGAGGATGAGCTGTCGGCCCGCGAGCTGGAGGTGCTGCGGCTGCTGGTCGCCGGCGCCAGCAACAAGGCGATCGCCGCCCGCCTCTCGCTCTCCGAGCACACGGTCAAGTCCCACGCCAGCAATATTTTCGGCAAGCTCAACGTGCGGACCCGCGCCGAGGCGGTGGCGGTGGCGCTCCAGCGCGGCCTGGTGCCGCTGGAGCGCGGCCACTAGGCGGGCGGATCGGCCTCCCGCCGGCCGTCCGGCCCGGGCGGAACAATCACCAGCTCGCGCGGATTGTCAGGCGCGCAGCGCACCCGCACGCGGCGGCCGGCGTGCAGCACGCCCCCTTCCGGCACCAGACCCTTGACCCGGACCTCGTAGGGCGCGCCGTCAGCCGGCTGGACCTTCAGCAGGGCGCGCATGCTCGTCAGCCGCCCATCCGCTGATGAGAGCCGCATGTTGCCGAGTTCCGCCTCGGCGACCAGGGCCGCTGCCGGCAACCCGTGGGCCAGCAGCCAGCGGCAGCGCGGGGCGACGCACCACCTGATCAGCGCGCCGGAGCCCAGCCCCCAGCCGAGCAGCGCGAACCCGGCGAACATAAAGCCGATTGTCCCGCCCTCGCGCCGCAGATAGGCCAGCAGATAGCCGAAGCCAAATCCCGTCCACAGCACCACCGCCAGCGCGACCAGCGCGATCCGTCCCCTGGAAAGCACGTACACTGCGCCTCCTTGCTGCCGATAGATCCGAACCCGGCGCCCATTGTACGGCACCTGCGGCGCCAGGAACCAGCGCCTTCGGGCATACAACCTGCTTGATCCGTTTCAGCGAATCTCTAGAAGCTGGAAGGAGAAGCACGATGGGATTGATCAAAAGCCTGGCAAGCGGCCTGATCGGCTCGGCCGCGCTGACCGCCGTCCATGAGACCGCCCGCCGGACCCTGCCCCACGCGCCGCGCATGGATGTGATCGGCATGCGCGCCCTCGCCCGCGCGCTGAAGGGCGCCGGCCAGCGCCCGCCGGACCGCGACACGCTGTTCAATCTTACCCTGGCGGGCGATGTCGTTTCCAACGGCGCCTACTATAGTCTGGTCAACCTGGGGCGGCCGGAAGGGCGCTGGTGGCGGGGCGGCGCGCTGGGCCTGCTGGCGGGATTGGGATCGGCGCTGCTGCCGGAGCCGCTGGGGCTGGGCGAGCAGACCGGCCAGCGCCGGCCGTGGACCCAGATCCTCACCGTCGCCTGGTATCTGATCGGCGGCCTCGCGGCGGCGGCGGCGGCGCGGCGGCTTGGCGATTAAACAGGGCG
>DASWWB010000392.1:0-3969 GCA_036406115.1 Herpetosiphonaceae bacterium | reverse complement strand
CGCCGCCTCAGGCCGCCGGCTCGTCCTCGTCGCTCACCACCGCCACCGAGCCGTCGCGGCCGATCCGCACCTCGTTGTTGATGGCGCGGGAATCGGTGTGCAAGAGGAAGCTCCAGGTTCCCTCGACCGGGTCCAGCTCGCCGCCGACATAGATTCGGTCTGCCTCGCCGAGGCGGTGGGTCGCGCGGAACCAGCGCTCGGCGAGCTGGGCGGCCTGCCAGTAGCCGGCGTCGACGGTGTTGTCCTGCTTGACCAGCACCTCCACCGAATCCCTGCCGACCAGCTCCTCCGACTCCAGATCGACGAACCAGCGATTCTCATGGGTGTCGAAATAGGCGGAGGTTTCCAGCGCGCCCGCGAAGCCTGTCTGCCTGCGATACCACTGCTCGGCGGCGCCGATCGCCGCATCCCTGCGCGCCTGCTCGGCATTCTGGCGGTCGTCCTGGCGCCTGAGGTAGGCGAGCGCCGCGATGAGGGCCACGACAAACCCCACGATAACAGCAATTTGTCCAAGTGTCATCGGATCCTCCTCAGCGGCGCCGGGCTGATTGTAGCCCGGCTGCCCGCGGCCCCACAATGGGCTGGCGGCTTAATCCCGGCCCAGCGGCTTGCGCAGCCGGACATAGGTCGGCTCGGCGTAGCCGGCGTGGGTGCCGTGGGCCTCGAACGCATAGCCGCAGCGCTCGTACCAGGCCCGGTTCTCGGCCAGGGCCAAGCGCACCGAGAGGCGGGTCTCAGGCAGGCCCTCGGCCAGCGCCAGCTCCTCGACCGCCCGCAGCAAGGCGCCAGCCAGCCCGCGCCCGCGCTCCGCCGGCAGCACCGCCAGCCGGTCAAGATAGATGTGATCGGGCCGCCGGTGATAAAACACGCAGCCGACCAGCCGCCCCGCCTCGGCCGCCACCAGCGCGCCGCCGTCGGCCAATTCGGCCCGCGTGGCTGCGACGGTCTTGGCCTGGGCGCTGGAGGGCGGATCGAGCAGGCCCTCGTACTCGGCGAAGGCCGCTTTGATCAGCTCGACAATCTCCGGCAGCTCCCCGGGGCCGCCGGGCCGGATCTCAATCATCGGATCGCTCCCGCCCGGCGCCGCCGGGCAAAAAAACAGCGCGGTCCGCCCCTCGGGACGGCGCCGCGCCGCTCATTCTATCAAACTTTTGGCGCCGCGCAGCCCAGCGCCAGCATCCTTCCCGCCTCCACGGGGATTATCGCCCCGTTGGCAGCGGGAAGGATGGGCTGGTCGCCGGGATCGAGTCTGATTGGCGCTAGCGCAGCTCCAGCACGAAGTCGCGCAGCTCGTAGGCCTTGATCAGATCGTTCCAGGCCACCGCCGGCTTCTTGGCGACGGTCAGGCCGGGCAGCCGCAGCAGCTTTTGCAGGAAAATATCGGTCTCCTGGATGGCGATATAGGCGCCGGGGCAGCGGTGGGCGCCGTCGCCGAAGCTCATCACGGCGGCGCCGACCCGCTCGGCCTGGAGCTGGCGCTCGGGGCAGATCATGCGCGGCGCCTCGCCGACGACGCTCTCGTCCTCGTTGGTGGCGTGGATGTGGACATCGATCAGGCTGCCGCGCGGGATGATCACCGGCACGCCCTCGACCTCAAGCTGGATGTCGCCGGTCGCGCGGCGGTAGAGATCGGAGACCACCGGCTCGATCCGCAGCAGCTCGTGGAGGATCTGCTCGCGCTGCTTGTCGTCGCCGGCCAGGTAGCGCTCGCGCAGCGCCGGCTGCTCCAGCATGTGCCAGGCCGCCACGCTGATGAACTCGCGGGTTGTCGCCATGCCGGCGGCGCCAAATGTGACGCACTCGGTCAGGATCGCCATGTCGCTGGCGCCTTGGCCGAGGAGATGGGAGATCACGTCCTCGCGGGGCTGGGAGCGGCGCGCCTCGATCGACGGCTTCACGTCGAGCAGGAAAAACGACCACATGCGCCACTGGCCGCGCGCGATCGCCAGCAGCTCGCGCAGGCTCAGGCCGCCGCCGGTGATATCGTTGCTGAAAAAGGCGTCGAGCCGGCGGTCCATGCCGGGCAATCGGCTGTCAGTCAGGCCGACCACCTCGCCGGCGACCCGCACCGCCAGGCTCATGCTGAGCGCGGCCAGATCGACCCGCCGCTCGCGCTGGAATTTCGCCAGCAGCTCGTCGGCGAAGTTCTCCATCAGCTCGCCGTAGTTTTCGCTCACAGCCTTGGGCGTGAAGAAGCGCGCGGTGGCGCGGCGCTGCTCGTGGTGGCCCGGCCCGTCCTGGAACAAGATCGGCTGGATGCCGCGGTCGGGCATTTTCTCCAGCAGCTCGGCCTTGAAGCCGGCCTGCTTGGTCTGGGTGCTGCGCAGCACCGCGCGGGCCTGGGCGTAGCCGCGCACATGCCACACGCCGGCTTCGTCGCGCGAGACCGGCCGGCCGCTGTGGTCGGCGTCGCGGGCGGTTTTCTGGTGGCTCAGCGCCTGATGGTCGATCGGGCAGCGGCCGGCGGCCGGGGCGGCTTCGGCGGGCGCTCCGGCCGGCGCGCCGGCGGGCAGTTGCCTCGTGCTCATTGCCATGCGATACTCCTTGGACGTGCATGCGTTTTTTCAAGATTGATTGTATCATATGATACACGCTATATCATATCATAGCACAAATTGTCCGGGAGTCGCATCGATGGAAAGCCAAGATCGCCGGGTCAAGCGCACCCAGCGCCTGCTAGCCGAGGCGCTGATCGACCTCACGCTGGAAAAAGGGTACGCCGGGGTGACCATCCGCGAGATCACCGAGCGGGCCGACGTGGGCTACGCCACGTTTTTCCGCCACTACGCGGACAAAGAGGCGCTGCTGGCCGACGTGCTGGAGGTCGTGCTCGATGAGCTGATCCGGCTGATCCAGACCGAGCAGCCGGCAGGCGACCCGGCGGAGGTGGGGACGCTGCTGTTCCGCTATGTCGGCGAGCACAGCGCGGTCTGCCAGGTGCTGCTGGACAGCCGCGGCGCGCAAAACCTGGTGGGGCGGATCCTCGCAGCCAGCACGCGCCAGGTCTTGGCCGACAACCAGCCGCGGCCGGGGAGCGCGGTGCCGCCGGAGATCGCGGCCCATCACCTGGTCGCCGCCGCCCTGGCGCTGATCGAGTGGTGGCTGGCCAACCAGCAGCCCTACCCGCCCGAGCGCATGGGCCAGATCTACCGCGATCTGATCGTGCTGCCGACCCACGCCCTGGCCTTCGCCGCCCCGCGTTGCGCCTAGCGCCCCGCTGGGCCGATCGAACCAGCCCCAATCATCCGCCTGGCTGATGATCCGGGGCGCGGCGGGATTAAACTAGGGCTATCACACCAAACGGAGGGTTTGCTATGAGCGACCACAACCGGACACGTCACGAAATCCTCAGCGGCGACCAGATCTTCCTCGCCGCGCTCCAGCCCGACGACTTCGCCCAGCTCGCGCGCTGGGCCGGCAACCACCGCTTCGCCGCCCACCTGGGCGATCTCAGCTCCGCCGCCCCTTCCGCCGCCCGCCAAGAATGGTTCGCCCAGCTCGCCAGCCCCGCCCCCGGCGGCCGGCTGCCGGGCAACCGCGCCGCCTTCGCCGTCCTGGAGCGGCCCGCCGCCTTTGTCGGCATGGTCGCCCTCTACGACGTCGACCAGCGCCGGCGCGCCGCGACGCTCGGCATCGCCCTCAGCCCGGAGCGCTGGGGTCGCGGCTACGGCACCGAAGCGGTCCGCCTCCTCGTCGAATACGGCTTTTACCAACTCCAGCTCGCCTCGATCAATCTCTCGTTCGTCGACTGCAACGAGCGCGGCAGCCGCGCCTACCGCCGGGCCGGATTCCGCGAAATCGGCCGCCGCCCCGCCGGCCAGGGCCTGGGCGGCCGCCGCTACGACACTGTGCTGATGACCATCGCCAGCGACGACGTCGATCTTTCCCGCATCAGCGCTATGCTGCCGCGCTTGATTGTCCCCCAAGCTTGAAGGAGCCTCCGATGACCGATCAACCCATCAGCCGCCC
>DASWWB010000391.1:0-10203 GCA_036406115.1 Herpetosiphonaceae bacterium | reverse complement strand
GATGGGCGGGCCGCTCCCGGCGGACGGGCCCGCGCCGCCCCCGCGCCGCGTGCTGGAGCGCGCCGAGCTTGAGCGCCCCTGGGCCGATTTCGAGCCGGCTCGGCTCCGGCTGGCCAAGCGCACGATCTACGACGCCGATCCCTGGCCGGCCGCCAGCGCCGCCATCCGCCGGCTCAGCGGCGGCGCGCCGATCTTCAATCTCGCCCCCGCCGCCTTTTTCGGCTACGAGCTGGACCCGGCCTGGCTCGACGAGATGCTGTGCGGCGACGACACCTTCTGGACCGGCCCCGGCTTCGGCTGGTACCTCTACGCCGACGGCACCGGCTACCCGGTCGTCGCCGGCGCCCTGCTGGGCTAGGCCAGCGCCCGCGCCAGCAGCAGCCCCGCCACCTGCAAGCCCACAATCAGCCAGAACGGTCGCAAAAACGCGGACTTGGCGGTTTTGTGGCGGACCAGCAGCATGGCCAGGCCGGCGCCCAGCGTGCCGCCGGCGGCGACCAGCCAGAGCAGCCCGCGCTCGGAGGTCCGGCCCGCCGCGCGGCGGGCGGCGGCTTTGTCCCAGACAAACGCGATGAAGGCCACCAGCGAGATCAGGGCGATCCAGGCTCCGGCGACCCGGCCGAGCCCGGCCAGATTGCCGGCCAGCCCGCACAGCGCGCCGACCAGCGCGGCGACAGCCAGAGTCTCGTAGGGCAGGCGCGGGCCGCCAGCTGCGCGACGAGGCATGAAACCCTCCTCAAAACAATCCGAAAACAGCGCCATGCTAGCTTAAGCGCGCGATTCCAGCCAGCAGGGAACGCTCCGGCCGCCGCCGCGTACAGACAGCGAGACACCGCCGGCCCGCGCGGCCGCAGCAGAGAGACACGCCAATGAGACTATCCATCGCCAACGGCCTCGACATCCTCAACGTCATCGTCGCCCTCGGGTTCCTGCTCTATGCGGCGTCGATCGCCGTCCCGCCGCTCGGCAGGCGGATCCACGACGGGTTCTGGCCGCCGCTCTTCGCCGATTCCGCCCAGCGCCGGGCCGCTTGGCTGCTCGCCGGCAGCAAGACAATCATGTGGCTTTGCGCCAGCTATTACTTCGGTTCGCAGGTCTTCATCCCCCTCATTTGCGGCGGCCAGCGGCTGCTCGCCAATCTCCAGCTCGTCGCGGTCATGGTCGGCTGCATCGCCCTCGTCGGCGTCAGCTTCATCCAGCGCCGCCACCAGCTTGTCAGCCAGCACCCGCCGCGCCCGATCCTGCGCCTGCCCCGGCCGGTGGCGCTGGCGCTGCTCGGCGCCACCGGCCTGATGCTGGTCGGCATCTGCGCGGGCGCCGTCACCAGCTTCCGGCGGATCTCCGCGTCGAGCGTGGGGCTTGAGAGCATCGCCATGGAGTCGGATGGGGCGGGATGGGCTGTCGGCAGCCAGGATTTCGCCAGCGCCGTCTACCGGCTGAGCGGCGGCGCGTGGACGCGGGTCGACGTCGGCAACGCCGGCATCCTCACCGACATCGACCTGACCGGCACGGGCGAGGGCTGGGTCGTCGGCAACAACAGCACGCTGTTCCGGCTGAGCGGCGGGAGCTGGAGCCCGGTTCCCGCGCCCGTCGGCGAGCTGCGCGCGATCGACATGCTCTCGGCGGACGAGGGCTGGGCCGTCGGCAACCACGGCGCGATCATCCACTACAAGGACGGCGCCTGGACCCAAGTCGCCAGCCCGACCGAGGCGGGGCTCGAAGACATCTCGATGGTTTCGGCCGACGAGGGCTGGGCGGTCGGCGGCGGCGACTACGCCCGGAGCGTCCCGAGCGTGATCCTGCACTACCGCGACGGCGCCTGGGCGCTGGCCGACAATCCGACCGCGCTGCCGCTCAGCGCCGTCCAGATGGTCTCGGCGGACGAGGGCTGGGCGGTCGGCGGCACGCGGTTCAGCCCGGTCGCCAGGGTCATCCTCCATTACCGCGCCGGCGCCTGGGCCCCCGAGCCCGCCCCGCCGGGCATCCCGCTCGAAGATCTCCGCATGAGCCCGGACGGCACGGGCTGGGCGGTCGGCGGCGACTTTTTCGACGCGCCGCTCGATTGCCCGACATCAACCCGCTCCGAGCCGATCAACGCCATCCTCCGCTTCGAGAGCGGCGCCTGGCGCGAGACCGAGGCGCCCGACGGCGATGATCTCTATGGCATGAACGGCCTGGCGCTGGATCCTGCCGGCCAGCCCTGGATCGCCGGCGAGGGGGCGCTCCTGCGCCGCGAGAGCGGCGACTGGCAGATTGACAAGCCGGTCATCCAGCGGTAGCAGCGCAACAGGGATGCGCGGGGCGGGCAGGGACAATCGAATCCCTGTCCGCCCCGCGTTTGCGCCGGAATCCGCATCCGCCGCTGGTGTACAATAGGCCGACTCACACCGCCAGCCAGCCAGACTCGGACCGCGCCGCACGACGGGCCATGCGCCCGGCCCGCGCATCCGCTCGCAGCCGGCTGGCGCCAGCGCGAGGGACCCTATGACGACGCATGCCGGCGATCCGAGCAAACCACGCGGCTGGGCGGTGCCGATGCGCCCGCGCTCGCCCGCCGAAAGCCACCGCGCCTCCACGCCGCTGGAGCTGCTGTTCGACCTGGTCTTCGTGGTCGCGGTGGCCCAGGCCGCCGCCGCCCTGCACCATGGCATCGCCGAGAACCACGCCCTCCAGGCGCTCGGCCACTTCTGCCAGGTCTTTTTCGCCATCTGGTGGGCCTGGATGAACTTCACCTGGTTCGCCTCGGCCTACGACACCGACGACGTGCCCTACCGGCTGGCGGTCTTCGTGCAGCTGAGCGGCGCCCTGATCATCGCCGCCGGCATCCAATCAGCCTTCGCCGGCGATTTCCTGATCGTCGTCGTGGGCTACGTCGTGATGCGGCTGGGATTGGTCTCGCAGTGGCTGCGGGCCTCGCGGGCCGACCCCGCCCACCGCGTCGCCACCAGGCGCTACGCCACGGGGCTCGGCGCCGTGCAGCTCGGCTGGATCGGCCTGCTGGCGGTGCCGGCGGCCTGG
The DNA here is from genome assembly GCA_036406115.1 of Herpetosiphonaceae bacterium. GTDB lineage: Bacteria > Chloroflexota > Chloroflexia > Chloroflexales > Herpetosiphonaceae > DASWWB01. The sequence goes on along the minus strand of DASWWB010000391.1, from coordinate 7,185 downwards.
CAGACCATCGGCTTCGTCACGCTGGTGCTGATCGAGCTGGCAATCCCGATCTGGGCCGAGCAGATCGAAATGACCTCCTGGCACCCGGGGCATATCGCCGAGCGCTACGGCCTGTTCACGATCATCGTGCTGGGCGAGTCGATCCTCTCGGCCTCGCTGGCAATCCAACAGGCCCTGGCGGCGGGCGAGCTGCGGGTCAGCATGGCGCCGATCATCGCCGGCGGGCTGCTGATTGTCTTTTTCATGTGGTGGCTGTATTTCGATGAGCCGATCGAGGACCGGCTGACCTCGCGGCGCGCGGCGTTCCTGTGGGGCTACGGGCACCTGTTCATTTTCGGCGCGGCGGCCTCGGTGGGGGCGGGGCTGGCGGCGGCGGTGGACATCGCGACCGGCCACGCCCAGATCGGCAGGCTGGGCGGCGGCTTCGCGGTGGCGCTGCCGGTGGCGCTGTACCTGCTCTGCCTCTGGGCGCTGCACCGCCGCCACGACAGCGAGCGCGGGGCCTCGCGCTTTTTCTGCCCCGTCGCCGCGCTGCTGATCGCGCTCACGCCGCTGACCGGCCAGGCGATCCTGCTGAGCGGGCTGCTGCTCGCCGGGCTCCAGGCGCTGCTGCTGGTCTGGCGCCAGCGCGCCAAGCCGCTGTGAGCTGATCGTCAGGGCGGCATGCTTGGCGCGATCCGGCGCCATGCGGTAAAATGCGCGGCGATACAAGGAGCCTTTGTTAAATGGCCTATACCATTTTAAGTATTGCCTCAACCTCGTTTTTCGCCGACTACGGCGCCCATGTCCGGATCTGGGAGGAGACGCGGGCGCTGCAAAAGCTCGGCCACCGGATCGTCATCGCCACCTACCACAACGGCGACAACATGCCGGGCTTCGAGATCCGCCGCTCCTGGGACGTGCCCTGGGTCAAGCGCACGATGGTCGGCGCCTCGCGCCACAAGCTCTACCTGGATGTCGCGCTCTCCTGGCGGGCGCTGCGGGTGGCGCTGGAGATCAAGCCGGACCTGATCCACGCCCACATCCACGAGTCGGCGCTGATCGGCAGCGTCATCTCGCGGCTGCTCAACATCCCGCTGATCTTCGACTACCAGGGCAGCCTGACCTCCGAGATGCTGGACCACGGCTTCCTGCGCCGCGAGGGCGCCTTCTACCGGCCGATGCGCTGGCTGGAGACCAAGATCAACGGCATGGCCGACGCGGTGATCACCAGCTCGTTCAACGCCGCCAACGTGCTGCGCTCGGAGTTCGATTTCCCCGGCGACCGGCTCTACACCGTGCCGGACAGCGTCAACACCGAGCGCTTCGTGCCGTTCGACGGCTCGCCGGACTGGGCCGCCGAGCGCGAGCGCATCCGCGCCGACCTGGGCATCCCCGCCGGGCGGCGGGTGGTGGCCTACCTGGGGCTGCTGGCTCCCTACCAGGGCACCAATCTGCTGCTGGAGGCCGCGCCGTCGATCATCGAGCGCTGCCCTGACGCGCATTTCCTGGTGATGGGCTATCCCGACGTGCGCTCCTACCAGGCGCTGGCCGACTCGCTGGGCATCAGCGACCACGTCACGCTGCCCGGGCGCATCCTCTACAAAGACGCCCACGCCTATCTGGCGCTGGGCGACATCGCGGTGGCGCCCAAGATGTCGGCGACCGAGGGCGCGGGCAAAATCCCCAACTACATGGCCGTCGGCCTGCCGGTCGTCACCTTCGACACGCCGGTCAGCCGCGAGATCCTGGGCGAGGCCGGCGTCTACGCCCGCTTCGGCGACGGGCAGTCGCTGGCCGATGAGATCGTCGGCCTGCTCAACGACCGCGAGCGCGCCGCCAGAATCGCCGCCGAGGTCCGCGCCAAAGCGATCAACGAACACTCCTGGGAGCTGGCCGCCCGCCAGATCGAGGCGATCTACGAGCGCGCCCTGGCCGCCCGCGCCGGCCGCCCCCTGCCGCCAGTGCCGACCGCGCTCCAGCAGGCGGCGGGGAAGTAGGCTAGCAGGGGCCAGGGATCAGGGGTCAGGTCAATCACGACAATCGGCGCGCAGCGCGGCGAGCTTTGCTGCCTCGCGGAATTGCAGGCGGCGCCCGCGTTGCCGCCGTCCGGCCTGATCCCCGGCCCCTGGCCCCTGCTCCTCCAATCCCGTGGTACCATGCCCGCAAAAGGGGAACAACCGCTATGCGAAATTTATACGATTGCTCGCTTGACGAGCTCGCCGCGCTGCTGGCCGAGTGGAAGCAGCCGGCCTTCCGGGCGCGCCAGCTCTACCGGCAGCTGTACGTCAATCTCGCCGATGATCCGCTGGCGATGACCGATCTGCCGGCGGCGCTGCGCGAGCGGCTGGCGGCGGAGACCAGCATCGGCGCGCTCAAGCCGGTCCGCGAGCAGGTCGCCGACAACGGCCTGACGCGCAAGGTGCTGTGGACGCTGCCCGGCGACGTGGTGATCGAAAGCGTGCTGATGATCTATCCGCCCGACCGCGCCACAGTCTGCGTGTCGACCCAGGCGGGCTGCGCGATGGGCTGCGTCTTCTGCGCCACCGGCCGGCTCGGGCTGCTGCGCAATGTCTCCTCGGGCGAGATCCTGGAGCAGGTGATGCATTTCGAGCGCACGCTGCGGCGGGAGAGCGGCGAGCTTGCGAGCAGGCGCGGCGAGCCCGTCCCCAACCATGTGACGAATCTGGTGTTCATGGGGATGGGCGAGCCGTTCGCCAACTACGAGCGCTGGTGGGAGGCGGTCGGGCGGCTCAACGACAAGCAGGGCTTCAACCTGGGCGCCCGCAACATGACGGTCTCGACGGTGGGGCTGGTGCGCGGCATCCGCAAGCTGGCGGAGGAGCCGCTGCAAGTCAATCTGGCCGTCTCGCTCCACGCGCCCAACGACGCCCTGCGCTCGGAGCTGATGCCGGTCAACGACCGCTTCCCGCTCGCCGAGCTGATGGACGCCGTGCGCTTCTACACCGGACGCACCCATCGCCGGGTCTCGTTCGAGTACGTCCTGCTGGAGGACAAGAACGACACGCCGGAGCTGGCCGCCGAGCTGGCCGAGCTGGTCAAGGGCACGCTCTGCCACGTCAATCTCATCCCGTGGAACCCGGTGCCGGGCGCGCCGCTGGAGCGCTCGCACCGCCAGCGGGTCACGGCGTTCCAGCGCGTGGTGCAGGCCGCCGGCATCTCCTGCACCGTGCGGGTCGAGCGCGGCGTCGAGATCGCGGCGGCCTGCGGGCAGCTGGCGGCGCTGCCGCCGCCGCCGGCAGGCGCGATCTCGCTCACCCCGGCCTAGCTCGCCCCAAGATGAATCGCGGGCCGTCCCGAACGGAGGGGCGGCCCGCTGGTTTTTGGGGCAGCCGGCAGGCCAATCACCCCGGCTACGGCCCGGGCCACTGGCCCTTGAAGCCGGGATGGGCCGCCAGGGTCGATCGGGTCCACCAGGCCGGCAGGCCCGAGCCCGCCACCGGATCGATCCCGACCGGCGGCGCCGGCCCGTCCAGCGCCCGCAGCAGCAGCGTGGCGACCAGAAAGCCCTCGGAGCGCGGCAGGGCGTTGAAGGTGGCGAACCAGCGCCCGGAGCGCACCGCCTCCAGCGCCGACGCGCCGGCCCCGGCGCCGACGATCCGCAGGCCGACGCCCAGCTCGCGGGCGGCCTGCTCCGCCCCCAGCGCCATCTGATCGCCGCTCGCGATCACCACATTGATCTCGGGATGGGCCGCCAGCGCCGCCGCCACCGCCTGGCGCGCCGTCTCGGTGTCGTAGAAGGCCTCGGCCTGGGCCGCCAGCCGCACGCCGCCACCCGCCGCCTTGACCGCCGCCAGGCCGTAGGCGTCGATCGGGAAGCTGGCGACGCCGGCGACGTACAGCACCTCGCAGGAGGCGAGGCCGGCGCACAGCTCGGGCAGGATCGCCGCCACGCCGTCGCCGAAGCGGCTGGCGGGGATGAAGCTGGCGGCGACCTGGCCGGGCGCCTGCGGCCGCACCGTCGCCTGATCCTCGCCGATCACCAGATCCGCCGCCCCGACCGGCAGGCCCGCCGCCCGCGCCTCGCTGACGCAGGGCAGGATCTCGGTCGGCGAGGCGGCGATGACCACCAGCGCGTCGAAGGCGCCGGCGGCGATCGCCGCGCGGCACTGGGCGAGCTGGACGGCGGGATCGAAGCCGGCGTAGAACGGCGCGACGGTCCCGCCGGCTCTGCCGACCACCGCCCGCGCCCCCTCGTAGATCGCCAGGTCATAGGTGTTGGCGGGATCGTTCGCCAGCCAGGCGATGCGCGGCCCGGCGGGCGCGGCTGCGGCGGGGGAGCCTGCCGGCCCGCCGGCCAGCAGCAAGCCTATCAACAGCAGCAAAACACATGTCAGGTTGCGCATCGGCGCCTCCTTTGCGGGCCGCGCCTAGCGGGCGGCGTAGCGAATCGGCAGCCGGGCGGGGCCGGCGACAATCTCCGTCGGCGAGCGCCACTCCGCCGGCCCGTCGTGCGCGAGGTCGGCAAGCCGGCGGGCCAGGATGGGCAGCGCCTCTTGCAGCTCGGCCCGGGCCAGCGCCGCCCCGATGCAGGCGTGGATGCCGCCGCCGAACGTGATGTGCGAGCGCCGCTTGCGCCGCACGTCGAAGGTTTCCGCCTCCTCAAAGCTCTGCTCGTCGCGATTGGCCGAGCCGGTGATCGGCAGCAGATAGGTGCCCGCCGGCAGCGGCAGATCGCGCCAGACCAGATCGGCGGTGGCGACGCGGGGCACGCCCAGGATCGAGGCCGGAACGAAGCGGAACACCTCTTCGACCGCCTGGGCGATCGGCACCTCGCCCGCCGCGAGCATGGCCCACTGCTCGGGATGGGACAGGAACGCATCGATCGCGTTGCCCAGCTGGGAGATCGAGGTCCCGCTGCCGGCGGCCATCAGCGTGATCACCATCGCCCGCAGCTCGCCGGGCGTGAGCTGCGAGCCAGTCTCCTCGGCGGCGATCAGGGCGCTGAGCAGATCGTCGGACGGGGCGCGGCGGCGGCTTGCGACCAGCTCGTCGATGAAGGCGTCGAGATTGGCCAGCGCCGACTCGATCTCCTTGAGGTGATCGGCGACATTGAAGCCGAACATATAGCTGATCTCGGTGTTCCACTGCTGGATCTCCAGCTGCGCGCCGGCGGGGATGCCGACATACTCGCAGAGGATTTGCCAGGCGTAGGGCTGGGCGAAATCGGCGACGAACTCGCAGCGGCCGAGCGGCGCCAGCCGGTCCAACAGGTCCTCGGCGATCGCGCGCATCCGCGGCCGGAACGCCTCGGCCGAGGCCGACGTGAAGGCTTTGGTCACCAGGCGGCGGACCCGGTCGTGGTCGGCGCCGTGGCTGTTGAGCAAAAACGCATTCATCGTATCGACCAGATGGCCCTCGGTGAAGCCCTGGATCGCCAGCAAATCGCCGCCTGGCGTGCGCAGCTGGCGATGGGCCAGCACCTCCTGGGTCGGCTCGTGGCGCAGCACGGCCAGGCCGATCGGCGTGCGGGCGATCCAGTGGTCGGCGCGCAGCTCGCGCAGCACGCCGAACGGATCGGACTGGAACGCCGGGCCGTAGAGATCGAGGAACGGAAGCGTCGATGCGTCAAGCGTGGTCATGCGCGGCCTCCTTGCAGTGGAACAGACCATCGGGCGGGGAAGCGCGAGGAGGACGGCGGCCGGGAGCCGCGGGCGGGAAAGCGCCGGCCAACTCTACTATGCCCCAAACACCCCGTCAATGGCAAAAGGCCGGCCCATTCACTGATCGTACTCGCGCAGCGCCGGGATCTTCCAGCCGATCAGGAGCGCGGCGGCGACGCAGGCGATGCCGCCCAGCACCACCGCCAGCGGGGCGCCGAGCGCGGTGGCGGCGAGGCCGGCCTCGATCTCGCCCAGCATCGGCCCGCCCTGGAAAAACAGCATGTTGACCGAGGTCGCCCGGCCGCGCAGCTCGTCGGGCGTCGAAATCTGGCGGATCGTGCCGCGCAGCACCGTGCTGACCGTGTCGGCGGCGCCGGTGCCGGCCAGCGCCAGCAACGTCAGCGGCAGCCAGCGCGACCAGCCGAAGAGCGCGGTCGCCAGGCCGTACAGCACCACCGCCACCACCACCGTGCGGCCCTGGCGCCGCAGCTCGCCCAGCAGCGACATGATGATCGCGGTCACCACGGCTCCCGCCGCCGGCGCCGAGTACATCAGCCCCAGCTCGCGCGAGCCGACGCCGAGCACCTGGTCGGCGAACAGCGGCAGCAGCGTCGTCGCCGCGCCGAAAAAGGTCGCCACGAAATCCAGCAGCATCGTCGAGAGGATGATCGGCGAGCGCCGCACGAAGCGCAGCCCCTCGAAGGCGGCCTTGAACGAGACCGGCTCGCGGCGCTCGCGGATCGGATCGCGCGATCGCATCATCCACAGCGACACCAGCACCGCGCCGTAGGTCACGGCGTCGATCGCGTAGATCAGGGCGATCGGCAGCTGGGCGATCAGCAGGCCGGCGACGGTCGGGCCGACGATCATGCCGAACTGCCAGGCGATCATATTCAGGCTCAGCGCGTTGGGCAGCACCGGGCGCGGCACCAGCGTCGGCACCAGCGCCTGGCGCGCCGGCGTGTCGAAGGTCCGCGTGGCGAACGAGAGCATGATCAGGCCGTAGAGCAGCGGCAGCGTGATCGAGCCCAGCCAGGTCAGCAGCGCCAGCACCGCCGCGTAGACCATCAGCAGCGATTGGGTGATCAGCAGCACGCGCCGCCGGTCGAAGCGATCCGCCAGCATGCCGGCGCCCAGGCCCAGCAGCACCAGCGGGATGAACTGCATCAGGCCGATCAGCCCCAGGTACAGCGCCGGGTTGGCGCCCGGAATTTGCCCCGCCAGCCGGTAGACCTGGACATGATTCGCCACGACTTGCATCTGCGAGCCGGCGATCGACACGAGCTGCCCGCCCCACAGCAGGCGAAAATCACGGAACCGCAGCGCCGCGAAGCGCACCTTCGGATCGACATGTTCCGGCGGCGCCGCCGGCGGTGGAGATGGATCCATAGCCCCTCATTCAGAACATGAGACAATCTCTTAACTGTACCATATGCCGAGATGCGCATAAGGGGATTTTTGGGGATTAGCTATCGGCTATCAGCTGTCAGCTGTCAGGGGGCGGTAGGCAAGCGCTGGCCCGTGCGGTGATCGTCAGCAGGGGTTTTTGGCTATCGGCTATCAGCTGTCAGCTACCGGGAGG
>DASWWB010000390.1:0-1791 GCA_036406115.1 Herpetosiphonaceae bacterium | reverse complement strand
CACCGTCGCCGCAGCGGCAGACACGCCCACGGCGCCGCCTGCGACCGACCTGCCGACCGCCGCGCCGATCAAAGGCAATCCCGGCATCGGCGCCTCCGGCGAGGGCAGCGTGGACACCAGCGGCGTCTACGTCGCCGACCTGGGCTTCCGGCCCGACGCCGACGGCTTCAGCTTCCCGAACTACGGCGGCGAGCCCGGCGTCGCCAACCTGACGGCCCAGGAGGTTTGGCGCATGTTCGGCGACGCCGCCTGCTCCTCCATCCAGGACAACGACTGCACGCTCACGCCGGCGGGCCAGCAGTGGATGGAATCCGTCAACGAAAGCATGAGCGGCGGCCACTGCGAAGGCATGGCGGTCCTCAGCAACCTGTTCTACACCCAGAAGCTCAGCACCGCCGATTTCGGCGCCGCCAGCACCGCCGAGTTCGAGATCGCGGGCAACGAGCTGCTGCAACGCGAAATCGCCTACTGGTTCACCACCCAGGCCACCCAGCCGGCCCGCCAGGGCATCGTGCCCCAGACGCCCAGCGGCGTCGTCAACACGCTGCTCACCGCCTTCAGCGCCGGCCCGCAGGGCAGCGAGACCTACGCCGTCGGCTTCTACAAGCGCGACCGGAGCGGCGGCCACGCCGTCACGCCGTACGCGGTCGAGGATCGCGGCGAGGGCATCTACTGGATCATGATCTACGACAACAACTATCCCGGCGCGGCGCGGGCGATCGAGGTCGACACCAACGCCGACACCTGGCGCTACTCGGGCTCGACCAACCCGTCCGAGCCCGCCGACGACTACGAGGGCGACGCCAGCACCTTCACCCTGGAGCTGGCGGCGATCGAGCCGCGCCTGGGCACCCAAAACTGCCCTTTCTGCATCGAAAGCGGCGCCGGCGGCGGGACCAATCCCAGCCGCGGCATGTTCATCGCCCAGACCACGACCGCCGAGCCGGTCACCTACAACCAGGTCTGGCTGGAGGGCGACGGCGACTTGCTCCTCACCGATCTCGAAGGCCGGAGCTTCGGCTTCAAAGACGGCCAGTTCGTCAACGAGATCCCCGGCGCCATCTCCAACGCCAACAAATTCGGCGTCGATGTCTGGAACGCCAACGCCGAGCCGGTCTACTATCTGCCCGTCGACGTGGATTTCACGATCGAGATCGACGGCACGCGGCTGACCGAGCCGACCACCTCGACCGTGACCTTCATCGGCCCCGGCTACGTGCTGGAGGTGAGCGACATTTTGCTGGAGCCGGGCCAGGTCGATGTGCTTGACATCGCGCCCGACGGCAGCCTGCTGTCGTATCGGACCACGAGCGACGTCTCCCCGGTGCTGCTGGTCGGCGTCGAGACCGCCGCCGCCGATTATCTTTTCGAGGTCCAGGGCTATGAGCTGAAAGAGGGCGAGGCGGTGAATCTGGCGATCGACACCGCCGCCGGCACGCTGAGCCTCGACAGCATCGACAACACCGCCCCCGCCAGCTACAGCCTCTACATGGTCAAGTACGATGAGCAGACGGAGCAAATCTTCGGCGCCGACGAGATCGGCCTGGAGCCCAACGACATCGTGTATGTGGATTACCTGAAGTGGCCGGGCAACGGCCAGCCGATGGAGCTGGATGTCGACCGCGGCGGCGACGGCACAGTTGAGGAGGCGCTTCAGATCGATGATGTCACCGACGAGCTGCTCGACGAAGGGAACTAACTCATCAGCCTGACGCCCCGCCCGGCAGCGCCCAGCTGCCGGCGATCTCGGCGGCCGGGCCGCGCCCAGCGCCCGCGGACCGGCCGCCGCCC
>DASWWB010000389.1:0-5174 GCA_036406115.1 Herpetosiphonaceae bacterium | reverse complement strand
CTAAACCTCCTGTCATTAAATTATTTTGACTAAATCCTTCAATAACCATCATTTATATTGCTGAGCTGGGTTCAAAGGCTGGTATGTTTTGACAAAGCTCTTTCGATGATTTGAAATCGCACCAGCGCGATGATATAGGCCAGGAGTTTACGTTCAACGAGCGCAATATTGAGCGGCAACATTTTGCAAACTGACGGCCAATGATAGATTTGCCAACATATCTAGCTTGCCTCCTGCTCCCACTGCTCGCGCCAAGCGCGGAGCTGCTCGCCTTGGTCCTTGATCGGGCCGCGGATGTGGTGCCAGGCGAGGAAGGCGCGGCCGTCGGCGCCGATCAGGAGCAGGCCGTGCATGCCTTTGGAGCGCTTGAGCGCCTCCAGGGCCTGGGCGGGCGTCTGGGCGATCGGGCTGCCGACGTTGAGCGAGGTGTTGACCGAGACCTCGGCGCCGATCCGCCGGCCCAGCGCCCGCAGGTAGGCGTGGGTGAAGGGATCGCTCTCGGCGCGGACGATCTGGACCCTGCTGGTGCCGTCGTGGTGGATGACCGACGGGATCGCGGCGCGGGCCTCGGGGCGGGCGCGGGCGGTCAGGATCATATAGTTGTAGGCGTTGTAGTCGTCGTCGCCGGCGCCGGGCGACAGCTCGAACCAGCGCTGGGCGGCCTCCAGGGTCGCCATCGGCGCGAGCGGGCGGATCAGCTCGCGGAACTTGACGTGGCCGTTCAGGCGCTCGCGGGTGCGCGGGTTGGCGGGATTGGCCAGGATGGAGCGATGGCCCAGCGCGCGCGGCCCGGTCTCGGCGGCGCCCTGGAACAAGCCGACAATCCCGTCGGCGGCGATGACGAAGGCCAGGAAGTCGGCGATTCGCTCCTGCTCGCCGCGCTCGCCGATCGACCCCAGCTCCAGCGCCTCGATCTCGGGCTCGGCGTCGATCGCCGCGCGGATCTCCTCCGATGTGGGCGCCAGGCCGCAATAGAAGGCGTGGCGCAGCGGCGCGCCCGGCCGGCCGCCGTTCTGCATGGCGAAGGCGTAGGCGGCGCCCATCGTCACGCCGGTGTCGCTGGGCGTGGGCGGCACCCAGAGATGGAGGCGGGTGTCCTTGCGGCCGAGATAGCGCTCGTAGTAGTCGGGGCCGAAATGATCGAGCAGGCGCATGTTGGCGATGCAGTTCAGCGCGCAGCCGCCGGTCAGGACCAAGCGGCTGCTGCCGGTCTGGCGGATCAGCGCGCCGACCACATGGCAGAGCACGTCCTCGAAGAACAGCTGGGTGGCGGCGGCCTTGTCAAGCCGGTCGCGGGTGATGTCGGCGTGCTCGACCTGCTCGACATTCAGCACCGCGTCGGGGTTCCACATATCCTTGGGCGGGATCGGCGGCCCGAGGATGTCGATCAGCTCGTCGGTGTAGGGCGTGCGGAACTCGTCGCGCTGCCAGTTGGCCAGCGCCCGGTTGAGGGCGACCTGGCCGCCGCCGCCGAAGTACATCAGCTGGCGGAGCCGCATGTAGTAGGGATTGGTCAGGCGGTCGTTGTTGCCCCAGGCCGCCGCGCCCATGTAGCGCCCCTCGCTGCTGAACATCGTCCAGCCGCCCTGGGTCGAGCTGATGAAGCCGTAGAGCAGCCCCAGCGAATCGTAGATGCTGTCGTTGCGCCAGAGCAGCCGCAGCCGGTCGCCGCGGGCCAGGTAGAGCGAGATCGCCTCGTTGTCGCCGGTGCCGTCAAGCACCGCCACCATCGTCGGCTCGTCGCCGCCGCCGAAGGGCGAGGCGGCGTAGGAGAAATAGGCGTGGTTGTCGTGGTGGCCCATGCCGATGATCGGCATCGGGCGGCCGAGGCCGAGCTGCCGGCCCAGCCGCTCAGGCGTGGCGAAAAGGATCTCGTGGACATTGCCCTTGGCCAGCTCCGGCCGCTCCGGCTCGCGCACCAGCAGGCCCAGGCTGGCGGGCGCCTCCTCCAGGACCGGGGACGGCGAGGCGACCTCGACGAAATCGAAGCTGGCCAGGCAGGCGTGGATGTCGGAGGGCTTGAGACCCAGCGCGGCGATCTGGGTGCGGACGGTCTCGATCGCCAGCTCGGGGTAGCCGGCGTAGTGCTTGACGGCGTTGAAGCGCTCCTCCTCGTGGTTTCCGAGCAGCCGCACGCCGCCGCCGCGCGACACCTCGACCAGGGCGACGCCGGCGTTGTGGGTGCCGGGGCCGATCCCGAGCAGATAGGCCGTCTCGCCCGCCAGCAGCTTCTGGTGCAGCGCGTCGCCGCGCTCCGCCGCGTAGGCGCTGGCCGGCGTGTGGAACTGCCGGCGGGCGCTGAGCATGCGGTAGATCGGCACCGTCAGGTAGCGGCTGGCCCGGGCCAGCCGGGGATGCGCCGCGCCGTAGCGGCCGAAAATCCGGGCCATGCTGTCTCCTCCCCAAGCCGGCGCTAGCTGTTGGCGCGGCTGTTCTGCTGGCTCGCGCCCATGGTCCGCAAGGCGTGCTGGATCGCCATCTGGGCGTTTTGGCGGGTCTCGATCCCGGTCAGATCGACCTGCTGCTGGGCGATGTACTGGGCGATCTCCGGCGAGATGCCGGCCAGCGTGACCCGGGTGCCGAGCAGCTGGACCGCCCGCGCGGCTTTGAGCAGCAGCTCAAGCACCTTGCCGTCCACCGCCGCCACGCCGGTGATGTCGATGATCACCATCCGCGCGCGCTGCTCGTAGACGCCTTGGAGCAGGCTGTCGGTCAAGTCATTGGCGCGCTGCTCGTCGATGTGGCCGACCAGCGGCAGCACCAGCACGTCGTCAAGCACCGGCAGCAGCGGCACCGAGAGCTGCTGGATGGTGCCGACCAGCTGCTTTTGCGTCTCCAGGCTTTGCTCAAGCGCGCGGGTCCGTTCGCCCAGCGAGGCCTGCTGCTCGGCCAGATTGGTGACCATGCGGCTGAAGGCGCCTTGCAGATCGCCGATCTCATCCTGCCGCGTCACCGCGACGTTCTGATCAAGATCGCCGGCGGCCACGCGCCGGGCGGCGCCCACCAAGTCGAGCAGCGGCGCGGTGAAGCGCCTGCTGACGAAGGCGACGGCGACGAGGGCGACGAGGAACAGCCCGGCGAGCGCCAGCAGGGTCGTGCGCAGGGTGCTGGTGGTGCCTTGCTGGATGGCGCTCGAGACTTCGGCGGCCTGCTCCGTCACTTCGGCCGAGGGCGTGATGATCGCCAGGTTCCAGCCGACATTCGGCAGCGGCGCCGAGGTGACGAACATATCGCCCTGGCTGAGCTTGACCTGGCCGGTGCCGGCCTGGCCGGGCGTGATCACTTGCAGGATGCTGGCGCCGTTGGCCGACTGGCTCAGGTCAAGCCCGAGCGCCCCGGTGACCGAGGCGGTCTGGTTGACATCGCCGGTCAGGAAGGCCAGGGCGGCCGGGGCGCCGGCGACCAGCCGGCGGTCGGCGGAGAGCAGGAAGGCGGCGCTGCCGGGCGTGGTTTTGATCTGCGCCAGCCGCTCGATGATTTTGGTCAGCGACACGTCCATGTTGAGGACGCCCAGCAGGTCGTCGCCGTCATAGACCGGCAGCGAGACCGTCGTGAGCAGGCCCTGGCCGGCCGGATCGACATACGGCGGCGTCCAGGCTGTCGCGCGCGTGGTGTTGCGCGGCGGGATGGCCTGGACGAAAAAGCTCTCGTTGGTGACGGGGAAATCCGACGGGACCAGATCCTGGAGGCCGACCGGCGGATAGTAGCGCGCCCAGCCGTCGACGGCGGTGAAGGCCATCGAGGCGGCGTCCGGATACTGGCGGAGCAGGCTGGGCGCCAGCGTGTCGAGGCTGGCGCTGGCGGCGATCCGCTGGCGCAGCGCGGCGTTGACTGTCAGGGTGCTGGGGATCCAGATGTCGCTGACGCGGTTCGGGTTGGGGTCGAAGGTCGTGCCGCCTGCGTTGCGCGTCAGCTGGGTGGCGGTCGGGCTGGCGGTGGCGCCTGCCGAGGCCAGCAGTTGGTCGCCGGCGGTGGTGAGCAGGGTGGCGGCGGTCTGGAGCTGCGAGGTCGTCAGCTGCGCCTCTTCGGCGGTGATGATGGCGAGGGTCTGGCGGGACTCGTCGATAAATCCTTGCAGGCTGCGGGCGGTCGCGGTTTCCTCGGTCTGGTCGAAGCCGGTTTTGACCAGCAGGCCGGTGACCAGGGCGACAATCAGCAAGAAGGCGAACGATGTCCAGACGACCTTGCCAGCAAGACGGGTGGGGAGCAGATTCATGAGTAGGCCTCGCTCTGCGACACGCTTCCGCCGGCGCTCGCGCCAGGTGCGACGCTGCCTTGCTTTGGTACCGGGGCGTGTTGAGGGCTGTAATTTACCGATTGTACACAATTACCCATCGCTTTGTCCATCGCTTGATGGTCCGGGTCGCCGCTGGCCCATCTGCGGCAGCAGCCCAGCCCTGCGCAGGAACGCCAGGTACCGGGCGAACAGCGCTTCGTTGGCGGCCGGCGGCGGCATGCCAAGCCGGCGCAAGGCGTCGAAGGTGGCCGAGCTGTCGAACAGCGGCGGCCGGCCGTCGAAAGGTTGCAGCCAGAACAGCGGCGCCAGCGGCGCCAGGGCGTTGTCGGCGCCGGCCTGGGCGCGGGCGGTCAGCTCGGCGCGCCACTCGGCGAACGGCGCCCGCTCCAGCGGATAGCCGCGCTCGGCCAGCCAGTCAAGCACCTGGCCGAACGGGATGGCGGGCTCGTTGAAGAAGTGCAGCGACCGGCCCGGCGCCTCCGCCAGCAGGGAGAAGCGCACGATTGCCGCGCTCAGATAATCGACCGGCAGCATGTCCATCGCGTCCATCACCGCCGGCGCCTTGCCGAGCTGCGCGCAGCCGGCGACCAGCCGGACCATGAAGTCGTCGAGGTTGGAGGCGCCGCTGGCGCTGTCGCCGGTGATGCGGGCCGGGCGGTAGATCGTGACCGGCAGGCCGCGCTCCTGCGCCGTCCGCAGCATCCGGTCGGCCACCCACTTGCTTTGCTCGTAGCCGTGGGCGATGCCGGCGTGATTGTCTGGCGGGTCGCTTTCGCGCAGCGGGCGGCTCAGGTAGTCCTCCGGCGCGTAGACCGCCAGGGTCGAGATGAAGTGGACCGGCTTGGTCGCGGCGGTGCTGGCCAGCCGCAAGACCTCGCGGGTCCCGTCGACGTTGGCCGCCTTGAGCCGCGCGTAGGGATAGATGAAATTCACGGCG
>DASWWB010000388.1:0-1964 GCA_036406115.1 Herpetosiphonaceae bacterium | reverse complement strand
CGACGCGGTGGACTGGGACGGCGACGGCGCGGCGAACGGCGACGACGAGTGGATCGAGCTGGCCAATCGCGGCACGGAGCCCGTCGACCTCGGCGGCTGGCGGCTTGACGATCAGGCCGACGGCGGCAGCAAGCCCTTCGCCATTCCGGCTGGCACGGTCATCCAGCCCGGCGCCTATCTCGTTTTTTTCCGCCGCCAGACCCGGCTGAGTCTCAACAACAGCGGCGTCGAGCAGGCGCGGTTGCTCGCGCCCGGCGGCGGTGTGGCCGATCTGATGGAATACCGCGCCACCCGCAAGGATCGCTCCTGGGCCTGGCGGCCGGCGGCGGGAGACGCGCCCGGCGCCTGGGCCGCCGACTGCGTGCCGACGCCCGGCGCCGCGAACGGGCCATGCGGCGCGCTGGCCGGCGCCAAGATGCTGCCGATCAGCGAGCTGCGCGCCCTGCCGCTGAAATCGACAGCCGTCATCTCCGGCGTCGTGACCGTCGCGCCCGGCGTGTTGCGCAAAAACGCCTTCTATGTGCAGGATGCGACCGGCGGCATCCAGGTGCTGCTCGCCAGCAAGCCAGCCTGGCCGAAGCTCGCGCCGGGCCAGCGAGTCACGCTGCGCGGCACGCTTGCGACCTATCGCGGCGAACGCGAGCTGAAGCTCAACGATCCCGCCGACCTCGGGCTCGGCGCCGCCGGCCGGCCGCCTAAGCCGCTGGCGGTGACCGGCAAGGGCGTCGGCCTCGTGCGCGTCGGCCAGCTCGTGGCGGTGCGCGGCAGCTATGTCAAAGCCGCCGGCCGCGACATCATCTTGCGCGCCGGCGATGGTTCGATCATCCAGGTCCATCCGCCGACAGCTATGAAAAAACCGCGCCTGCGCAAAGGCGATGCGCTGGTCGCGGTTGGGATCGTCGGCCTCTCGAATGGAAAAATCCGCCTCCAGCTGCGCGGCGCCGCCGATCTGACTGTCGGCAATCCGACCCAGCTGCCGGTGACTGGCGGCGGCGGCGGGGCGGATCTGGGATGGCTGATCGCCCTCTGCCTGGCGGCGGGGCTGGCGCTGCGGCTGCGGGCCGGCGGGCGGCGGCTACTGGCGCACCAGCTCCCAGGCCAGATGGGCCAGCTCGGGCAGGATCAGGCGCTCCATGGCCAGACGGACTGCGCCGGTCGAGCCGGGCATGCAGAAGATCAGGGTCCGGCCGGCGACGCCGCCGATCGCGCGCGAGAGCATCGCCCCGGAGCCGATCTCCTGGAATGACAGCATGCGGAACAGCTCGCCGAAGCCAGGCAGCTGCTTGTCGAGCAGCGGCTCGATCGCCTCGATCGTCGCGTCGCGGCGCGAGATGCCGGTGCCGCCGTTGGTCAGCACGACATCGCAGAGCCCCGCCGCCTGCCAGGAGCGGATCAGCGCCACGACCTCCTGCGGCTCGTCGGCGACAATCTGCTGGGCGGCGACGCGGTGGCCGGCCGCCTCCAGCAACTGGCGGGCGAGCGCGCCGCTGGTGTCGGTCTCCGCCGTGCGGGTGTCGCTGATTGTCAGGATCGCGCAGCGGATCGGCGCCTCGCGCTCGCTGGCGGCTTGCTGATGGTCCTGGTAGGGCATGGCTGGTCCTCCTCGCCGCCCGCTTTGCCCGGGCTGGCAAATCCGGGTATAGTTGCTGTGATTGCGCCGGGCGTTGCCGGCGGCGGGCGGCGCTGGCCGGCCGCGTGATTGCGCGCAGAGAGGGATGCTCGATCAGATGACGCTGCGAACCCAACACTCCGTCCAATTTCTTTCAGCCGACCAGGCGACACTGCTGGAGGGCCGCTGGGTGGATCCGGCCGAGCCCGGCGGGGCGCTGGCGGTGCTGGCCCACCACTACCCGCCGATGTCCAACATGGATCATCGGGCGATTTTCGCCACCTACAAAGTGCTGCGCGAGCGCGGCTGGGGCATCCTGCGCTACAACTCGCGCGGCGTCGGCGGCAGCCAGGGC
>DASWWB010000387.1:0-1847 GCA_036406115.1 Herpetosiphonaceae bacterium | reverse complement strand
AAACACTGTGCCCGCGGGCAGTTCGCCCGGCCCGGCCGGGTCGGGCTCGGGATCGGCCTGGCTGCCGGGAACGACGGTGTCGGCGGTGAACATGATGTTCCAGGTTTGCTCGCCGACGACCCCGTCAGCCACCAGGCCGTTCTGCTCCTGGAAATCCTTGACCGCCGCCTCGGTGGCGGGGCCGAAAATTCCGTCAGCCTCGCCGACCTGGCTGTAGCCCAGCTGGAGCAGCCGCTGCTGGACCGCCAGCACATCGTCGCCCCGGAGGCGGTCGCCCTCCTTGAGCAGCAGCGGCCGGCTGAAGCCGTCCAGGGTCACCTCGCTGGTCGGCTGCGCGGGGGCCGGGGTGGCATCCTGGCCGCCGGCGGCTGCGGTGGGCGCGGCGGTCGGCTTGGGCCTGGTCTCCGAGGTCGGGGGCGGCGTGACGGTGGGTCGGGCGCTGGCGGCGTCCCCAGCGCAGCCGGCCAGGACGGCCAGCAGCGCCAGGAGCGGCAGCAGACGGAAACGCATGCGGATCACGGAGACCCCTTTCAGCTTAATTTAGGCATCGGCGCGCTGGAGCCAGCGCACGTCCAGCTCCGGGATGGAACACTGCCCCTGGAGCGTCTGCCCGGTCAGGCGGTCGATCCAGGCGCCGCTGAGCGTCACCTCGGCCGGGTACCGGGTATGATTGAACAACAGCAAGCCGTCGTCAAGGGCGATCTGCTCGACGCCGAGCGGCAGCCTGCTCGCTTCGGGCAGCAGGCGGGGCCACAGCTCGGCCAGCACCTCGTCGGAGGGATGGAAGCCCAGCAGCACCGCCATGCCCTTGCCGTAGGTCGCGGCGGTCGCGGCGGTCTGGTCGATCGCGTAGCCGGCGGTGTAGGTCAGCAGCGGGTTGCCGACCGTCGGCCGCAGAATCTCGGCCCACAGCTCGATCTCCAGGTCGCCGGAGTCGGCGAACGACAGGTGGCCGGGGACGTTGGGCACCAGCGCGGTCCACTCGGCCACCTCGGCGCCGAAGAAATCGGTCAGGCCGGCGGGCAGCGGCTGGTCGGTCCAGCGATTGTCCCGGTCCTTGGTGAAGGCGCGGGCGGTGGCGACCAGCGTGCCGCCGGCTGCGGTCCACTCGCGCCAATGGGCGGCCTCGGCCTCGTCGATGATCGTGGGGGCGACCGCGACGGCCAGGCTGTAGCCGGCGAGATCGCTGCCCCGGCGCAGCACATCGACGCCGATCCCATGCTCCAGCAGCGAGCGGTGGATGATCCGGGCCAGCCGCCAGTAGCTCCAGCCGGCGGCGTGCGGATCGATCTGCTGCGCCCAGAGATCGTCATAGGAGATGAGCAGGGCGGCCTTGCGGGCGGCGGCGCGGGGCTGGCCCCAGGTCGCCCACTCCTCGGCGACCTGGCGGGCCTCGGCGTGGCCGCGGGTCGGCTGGGCGGCGTGGCTGAGCAGGCCGCTGTGGAACTGCTCCTGGCCGACGCGGCCGGCCCGCCAGCGGAAGAACAAGACATTCTCGGCGCCGTGGGCCGCGTCCTGGTAGGTCCAGAGCCGGACCTGGCCGGGCGGCACCGGCGGGTTGGTGGCGGTCCAGTTGATCGGCCCCGGCTGCTGCTCCATCACCCAGAACGGCGCCTGCTTGAGGCCGCGCACGTGGTCGTGGAACAGCGCCACGCCGGCCCAGTCGGGGAAGCCGTGCGGGTAGTTGTCCCAGGCGATGATATCGACCTCGGCGGCCAGATCGAACCAGTCGATCTCGTCGTCGCCGGGCGCGATGTTGGCGAGCAGCGGCCGGCCGAGCGGGGCGGGTGCCCCCTGGGCAGTTGCGGGTGGTTGTCGCAGCGCGGCGGCCTGCTCGCGGCAGAAGC
>DASWWB010000386.1:0-2669 GCA_036406115.1 Herpetosiphonaceae bacterium | reverse complement strand
GGCGCTCACCCGGCTGGTCGCCCCGGCCTTCGGCCAGCTCGGCGCCGGCCTGACGCCGTTCGGCCGCCCACTGCTCCAGCCCTGGACCGGTGCGCTGGTCCGCGACGCCGGCTCGGCGACAGTCGCCACGCTGCCGCTGCTGGTGCTGGGCGGGCTGTTCCTGCTGACTGGAGCGCTGTCCTACGGGATTTTCCGCCTCGCGGGGGGGCGCGCCGGCGCCGGAGCGGCGCCTCGCGGGGCCGCGCGCCCGGAGCCAGGCCGGTTCTGGGAGCTGGTGCGCCGCAATCTGCCGACTGCCGGCCGCCCGCCCGAGGATCCGCCCCGTGACCTTTGACGACTGGCGCGGGGCGGTCGGCGGCGCCTGGCTGCGCGTGCTGCTCTATCCTGGCGGGCTGGCGCTGGCGCTGGCGCTGCTGGCGGCATGGATCGGCCCGCGTCTCACCCGCCGCCGCGCGGCGCCGGACGGGAACCGGGGGGCCACGGCGTCCTGGCAGCCGGACATTGCGGAGGTCGGCGGATTGGCCGCCTGCTGGTTGGCGATCGCACTGCTGCCGCTGCCGGGAGCGGCGCCGCTGCGCCAATCGATCGATCTGCCCACCGCATGGGCGCTGCTTGATCTGCCGCTGCTGGCTGTCGCCTGGCGCAGCCTCGCCGGCCCAGCAGGCGGCGCCGGCTACTCGGCGGGCGGCGGTGCGCGACTGGTGACCGGCTGGCTCGTCAGCCTGCCGCTGCTGGCGCTGCTGCTCGCGCTCTGCGGCACCGCCGTCGGCCGCCTGACCCTCGACGATCTGCCGAAGCTCAGCCAGATTCCCCTGCTCGGCCCGCTGGCGCTGCTGCTTTGGCTGGCGGCGCTGGTGCCGGGCCTGCACTGCGGCCCCTGGTCCGGCGCGCCGCCCAGACGCCAGCTGACGCCTGACGTCTGGCTGCTCAGCCTGCGCCGGCTGGGCCACGTCCTGCTGGCCGCCCATTTCCTCTCCGCCAGCCAACCCGCCCCCGCGCCGGCAAGCGGCCTCGCCGCGCTGCTGGCGGATCCGCGGGCGGCGCTCGGGCAGACGGTCCTCACGCTTGCGCTGGTGCTGGCCCTGCTCAACCGGGCCGCCCGCAGCCGGTCGCCGGTGCTGGCCGGCCGCCTGGTCTGGGCGCTCGGCCTGGCCGGGCTGGCGGCGCTGGCCTTGCGCAGCTTAGCGCCGGCCGCGCTCTAATCGTTCGCCGGCCGGCCGACGCCAGACCAGCCCGTAGTGGACCAGGCTGCGACGCAGCGCCACGCCCGCCAATCCCGCCGACGCGACCATCCGCCCCATTTCGCCGGGCGTGTAGGCCCGCAGCACCGAGAGCGGCCCGTCGTGACGGCCGAGGTCGGTCATCGGGCCAAGCGCCGCCAGCCGCGCCCCCCAGTAGCCGGGCCACGAGCGCCGCAGATCGGTCATGACCCAGCCCAGCCGCGCCACCCTGCCCGCCTCGCCCAGCAGCCCGGCGACCGCCGCCGGCTCCAGGTGATGGAGCGTCTGGGCGCACATGACAAGGTCCGCCGCTTGATCGGCGAAGGGCAGCCGGAGGCCGTCGCAGACTAGGGTCGGCGTGCCCGGCGCCTGATCGCGGCAGATCCCGGCCACCGCCGGCTGAAGGTCGCTGGCGATCAGCTCCAGCGCCAGGCCGCGCTGGCGGGCGGCTGCCGCGAGCCAGCGGCCCAGGCTGCCGTCGCCCGCCGCCAGCTCCAGCACCACCAGCGGCCCCCGCTCGCCCGCCGCCAGCTCCAGCAGCGCCCGCCAGATCAGCGCCGCGCCGCCGGTCCAGCGGTGCAGCAGCGCCATCTCGCGCAAATTGGCCGCCAAACGCCCATCCGCAGCCGGATGGGCGTCAAGCAGCTCGGGTTCGGTTGATCGGGGCGGCGTCAGCATGGCGCTCCGCAGGCCGCCGGGCGGCAGGACAATCAGGAATGGGAGACCAGCTCGCGCTTCTGGCGGCGCGAGAGGTAGGTGCCGAGGACGCTGCCGTAGACCAGCATCGACGAGGCGGTGGTCAGCGGGCCGGCGTCATTGCGCAGCTCCGGGCTCCAGAACGGCAAGATCAGGAAATAGCCGACCGCCCAGGCGACCAGGCCGAACGCCAGCGCCGAGTACACCAGCTGCTTGCCCTCGAAGGTGCGGGCGATCACGGCGAACAGCGCCCCCAGCCCGGCCAGGATCAGCACATTGACGATGATTCCGAGCAGTGTCTGGAGGCCGAACCCGTTGAAGGTGTCGGGCTGGCCGGCCAGCGTTCCCAGCAAATTCGGGAAACTCAGCAGCGATCGGCCGTTCAGCAGCCCGTAGATCATCGCCACCGCCGTCTGCGCCAGGCCGGCGATCGCGCCGCCCGCCGCCCCGTCCTGCGGGCTGAGCCCCCGCACCTTCGTCACGTACATCGTCATCGCAAGCCTCCGTCAGCAATTCGTGTTTGCATCTGGCGGGGCTAATGCAAGAAGATTGCCAGGGGAGTTTAGGATCAGGGGCCAGGGATCAGGGATCAGGCCGAACGTCGAAGCAGCGGGCGCCTCCAATCAGGTTTGAGCCCTAAGCAGCGCCCGCCGCATTTCGATCCGGCCTGATCCCTGGCCCCTGATCCCTATCTTCCCCCCCCCGCCCGGATCTCCGGCTCGGCCAGGGCGCGGTCGATCGGCTGGCCCTGGC
>DASWWB010000385.1:0-11471 GCA_036406115.1 Herpetosiphonaceae bacterium | reverse complement strand
AACACGTCCGAGCAAGCCGCCGAGCGCGTCGTCGCCCACCATGCCCAGGCCGCCGGGGTTGACGCCGCCGCAGTCAAGGTGCTGGCAGTCCAGGCCCAGGAGTGGCCGTCGAGCGGCCTGGGCTGCGAGCAGCCGGATATGATGTATCTGGCCGTGATCACCCCGGGCTACGCCGTGGTCCTCGAGGAGGGCGGCGCCAATCACACCTACCACACCAACGCCAGCGCCAGCCTGATTGTGCGCTGCGATCGCTAGCGCGGCTGATAGGCGGCGGCCGGCGCCTCCAGCAGCCAGCGCGCCCAGGCCTCGCGCCCGCCGTCCGCCCGGCGCACCGGTGCCAGCGCGTCGGCCCCTTCCGGCGTCAGGATGAGATGCTGGCGCTCGAAAAAGACTGTCTGCCGCCCGTCGCGCTCCACGGCCGGCGACACCGGCAGGCCGAACCACTCCGGCCCGCCGTGGGCCCGCCAGTAGCGCCACAGCAGCGCCGGCATGCGCACGCCGGTGGCCGCCTCAGTCACCTCGCCCGGCAGCGGCAGCAGCCGCTCCGCCTCCCCCAGCACTGCCAAGACCGCCGCCAGATTTTGCTCGGTGTCCGGCAGCTCGCCGGTGCTTAGCTCGGGCGTGATCGCCGCGATCCCGAGGGCTCCGGCCCAGTCGTGCATGCCGCCGGTGATGCGATACTGCTGCCAGTAGCGGTCGTAGCGGTAGCCGCTGGCGGCGGCGTAGGCCTTGGCCAGCTCGATCGACGGCCCGTGCTCGCAGAACGCCGGGAAGACATCGCCGCCCAAGCTGTGGAGGAAGATCACAGCTGAGGCGTCCAGCACCATGTCGCGCACCAGCTGGCTCTCGACCTCCGACTCGACGAACTCGCCGCCAGTGTCCGAGACAATGCCGTAGGCGCCCTCGACGGTCCGGCTCCAGTCGTTTTCCGGGCAGGCGTCGAAATTGGTGTCCATGTTGCGGTTGAGATCGACGCCGCGGCTGTTGAAGCGCGAGCCGAGGACCAGGCCGTCGGGATTGAGGCTGGGCACGATGTAGAGGCTGACCTCAGCCGGCACGGCGGCGGGATTGGCGCGGAAATAATCGGCCAGCGCGACCGCCAGCTCATAGGTGTTGGCTTCGGGGCCGCCGTGCGTGTCGCCGATGACGAACAGCTTGCGCGGCCCGGCGCCGATCTTGACCCCGCCGATCGGCCGGCCCTGGGCCGAGCTGCCGAAGATCAGCTCGGTGATCGGCGGCGCGGCGCCCTGGAGATTCTGCGCCGCACGCGAGGCTGCCGGGGGAAGCGTTCCCCCGGCAGCCAGGATGAAGATGAGGAGAGCCAGGCAGCGCGCGATCACGGCGTGGGCGTCGGCTGCGGCTGCTCAGGGGCCGGCGGCTGCGGCTGCTCGGGCGCCGGCGGCTGCGGTTGCTCAGGAGCTGGCTGGACCGGCGGCGGCGGCGCCAGCGCGGCGCAGGGCCGGTTCGGGTAGCAGCCCTTCGGCGGCGGCTTGGTCGCCGGATTGTGGGCGAAGATATCCGGCCACGGCTTGAAGTGGGTGTAGAACGGCTCGCGGCTGATCACCCGCCCGCCCTGCTTGATCACGCGGTAGACCGTGATGTCCATGCCGTCGCGCGAGGTGTCGGTCTGGTGGAAGGTGCCGACCGGCTCCTTGGCGTCGGCCACGTAGACCGGCTCCGTCGGCTTCGGATACTGTTTCTCGACATACGGGCCGTCCAGCAGCACTTCGCGGTCCGGCTTGGTGCCGTAGAGCACGTAGGTGACGGTGGTGGTGGCGTCGTCGACATAGGTGTTGAGCAGCAGCCAGTTGCCGGTGTCGTTGAGGAAGCGGAAATCGTTGACGCCGGTGAAGATCGCCGCGTCCATGCCGTAGGGCGCGTAGACCTCGTACCACGAGATGCGGAACGAGTGCTCGTGGCGCTCGGTGATCGGCAGGCCGGCGTAGAAGGCGGCGCGGAACAGCGTCGTCGAATCCTGGCAGATGCCGCCGCCCCACTCTTCCTGGGTGCGGTTGTTGATGATCGCGTAGCCCTTGGCGAAGCCGTTGGCCTCGTCGATCGAGCCGACATTCTCATTGAAGGAGAACTCTTCGCCGGGCTTGATCAGGATGCCGTCGAGCAGCCGCGAGCCGGCTTTGATGTTTTGGATGCGGTAGGCGGCCGAGCCGACGAACGAGCTTTTGCCCACGCCGACCGCCTCGACAATCCCCAGGTTGCCCAAATTCTCGGGCGTCACATCGGGGTCGATCTCGTTGACCACCAGCTCGATCGTGCGCGAGATGCCGCTGGTCGCCAGATCGGTGATCTTGGTCGCCGAGGCGTCCTCGTCAAGCCGCAGGCCTTTGCGCCCCTCGCGGATAATCGTCAGCTCGCCGCCGTTCCAGGCGACGCGCGGATTGACGCTGCCGCGGCCGATCTCATCGGCGAAGGTGGCGACGCGCTGGCGGATCGTGATCTTGTCGAGGCCGGCCCGCAGGACCGTCTTGCCGTTGACATCGCGCTCGCGGCGCAGCTGGATCAGGGCCCGCAGGTCGCTTTGCGAGAGCGTCCACTCGTGGTTGGCGCCGGCGGTGAGGGTCAGCGGGGTCTGCAAGATGGCGTCGACGGTGCGCTTGGACTCGGCGACGCTCGCGTCGTCCATCAGCGGCGGCACGATCCGGGTGCGGATGGTCACCGGCTGGGCTTCGAGGTTGCGCAGATGCTGGCCGATCTCCAGCGCCGTCTCATCGACCAGCACCACCCGGCCTTCGCGGGCCGGCGTGATCGCGGCGCTAGCTTCGCCGATCACCAAATTGGCGTCGACCGGCGCGACGATCAGATCGGCGGTGTTGCCGGAGAGATAGGCTTGCAGCTTGGATTCATCGAGGGTGAGGCGGAGCGGGATGTCGTAGCCGTCGCGCCAGGTGGCGGCGACTTGGCGGGCGCTGGCGAAGACATTCTCGTCGCGGCCGACATTGAAGGCCTGCTCGATGGCGCCGTCGATATCCAGGGCGCCGCCGATCTCGGCGAGGCTGGGCTCCCAGGTGCGGCCGTTGAACGAGAGGGTGGTCGGGTGCTTGAGCAGCTGATCGAAGCGCTCCAGCAGCGCCGTCTTGGCCTGCTCGCGGCTCATCTGGCTCACATCGACGCCCTGGATGGCCACGTTGGGGTAGATGCGCCCGTCGAAGGTTTTGGTCAGATACCAGAGGCCGCCGCCTGCTGACAGGCCGACCAGCAGCAGGGTCAGGCCCATGCCCCAGAGCAGCGCCCGCAGGCGGTTGCGGCGGGGTTGGGCGCCCGGGCGGCGGGGGGCGTGCGCCGGCTCGTCGTAGGGCAGGTCGCGCACTGCCTGGTGGGCGGTCGGCTCCTGGCTGCCCTGGCGGCGACGCTTGATCGGCCCGTACTCTTGATAGAAATCATCAGCCATGGAACCGAGCTCCTGAGTAGAAAAAGTGCCTTATAAGGGTACCATAGGTTGCGCGCATCCGCTGGTCAATGATGCGAGACTGATATTACGTGCCGACCAGCGCGGCGCCGATCAGCGACAGCACCATCAGCGCAATCAGCGCCAGGGCCAGGATTTTGTACATCGAGCGGACGTTTTTGTTGTTCATAACGGCCTCCGGGTTGGTGTTCCGCCTTTATTATAGCGAATCCCGCCAAGCGGCGCGCGGCGCCCAGTCGGCGGGCGAGAGCCTGGCGATCGTCGGCGCGCCCGCCAGCAGCGCCAGTGCGGCGCCGCCGAGCAGGTCCAGGCTGCGATGCTGCTTCGTAGACAGGGTGCTGGCGACCACCGCCGCCGACCAGAGCGCCAGGGCCGGCGCCGGGGGCGATTGGAGCCGCAGGTGCGCCCAGGCTAGCAGGACGCCGTAGGCCACATGGAGGCTGGGCATGGCGTTGTAGGGCGGGTCGATCCGCCGCACGCCGGCCAGCAGCTTGGCGCCCGGCCCCGGCGCCAGCGGCGGGCGCTCGATCGCCGTCCGCCACAGGGCGAAGATCGCGCTGGAGCCGGCGTTAGCCAGGGTCACGGCGTCGGCCAGGGCGCGCAGCGCCCGCGGCCTGGGCAGCAGATACGCCAAATTGAACAGCAGCAGCGGGTAGAGCGAGACATAGACGTAGGCGGTCCAGGGCAGCAGCGGGATGGCCCGATCCAGCGCCAGGTCCGGCATTGTGCGCGCCTTGAGGCCGGGCAGGTGGCTGGTGGCCGGGTAGCCGGCGAAGGAGCAGGCGGCGGCCAGCACCGCCCGCCACTCCCGCCGCAGGTGGCCCGCCGCCGCCCGCCAGCCGCCCGCCAGCAGCATCAGGCGTGCTGCTCGCCCGCCTGGCGCTTGCCGTTGGCATGGGCGCGGGGCACCTCGTGGCAGTGGCGGCAGCGCGCCTCGTAGGATTCGTGGGCGCCGACCAGGATCACGGGATCGTCGTAGGAGGCGGGCAGGCCGTTGATCAGGCGCTGGGTGCGCGAGGCCGGGCTGGCGCAGACGACGCAGATCGCCTGGAGCTTGTCGACTTTTTCGGCCTGGGCCATGAGGACGGGCATCGGGCCGAAGGGTTCGCCGCGAAAATCTTGATCCAGCCCGGCGACAATCACCCGCACGCCGCGATGGGACAGACTGTCGCAGAGCGTCACGATGTCGGCGTCGAAGAACTGGACCTCGTCGATCGCCACGACGGTGGCGGCGGGATCGACCCGCTCGGCGATGTCGGCGGCGCTGTGGGCGGGGATGGCCATCGTGCGGATGCCGTCGTGGGAGGCGACCTCCTCGGTGCTGTAGCGGGTGTCGATCGCGGGCTTGAAGACCTGGACCTTCTGGCGGGCGATCTGGGCGCGCTTGACGCGGCGGATCAATTCTTCGGTCTTGCCGCTGAACATGCTGCCGCAGACGATTTCCAAACTTCCATCGTGATGGGGCACGGCTCCTCCTGCCAGACATACAAAGGCCACGTGATGCGACGGAAGTGTCCGTCGGATCGCGTGGCCTGACCGATGCGAAGCGGCCTTACTGGTTCTCGGTCTCTTCGTTGCCGAAGACCTCGGTGTAGAGGCTGGGCTTCTTGGCCGGCGCGACGCGCTCTTCGCGGCGGCGGGCGGCGTCGCTCTGCTTGCTCTGGCTGAGCTGGAGCTTCTTCATGAAGCGGTCGACCTGGCCGGCGGTGTCGAGGATGCGCTGCTCGCCGGTGTAGAAGGGGTGGTTGCCCGACCAGACCTCAAGCCGCAGCTCGGGCTTGGTCGAGCCGGTGACCAGCACTTCCTCGCCGTTGACGATCACCTTGGCCTCGGGATAATACTTGGGGTGAATGCCTTTTTTCATCGTCGGGCTCCTTAGGCGCTCTGCTCAGCGGCTTCAAACGGCACCACGCTGACCATCTTCTGCTCGCGGGTGTAGTCTTCGAACTTGACGTGGCCATCGACCAGCGAGTAGATCGTGTAGTCGCGGCCCAGGCCGACGTTGAGACCGGGGCGGACGCGGGTGCCGCACTGGCGGATGATGATCGAGCCCGGCTTGACCAGCTCGCCGCCGTACCGTTTGACACCGCGCATCTTCGGCTTGCTATCGCGGCCGTTGCGTGAGCTACTCACGCCTTTCTTGTGTGCCATGACTGGCTCCTTTCAGGGACGCGGCAAGCCGCGCTTACTTGGCGTCGTCGCGGCGGCTGCCGGGGACGACAATGTCGTTGATGGTGATTTCGGTGTATTGCTGGCGGTGGCCGGTGCGGCGGCGGTAGCGGTTCTTGGCCTTGTAGCGGAAGACGATGATCTTCTCGCCCTTCACGGCCTCGCCGACAGTGGCTTTGACCAGGGCGCCGGCGACGAGGGGGGCGCCGATCTGGGGCTGGTCGCCGCCGATCATCAGCACTTCGTTCAGCTCAAGGGTGCTGCCGGCCTCGGCGTTGGTCAGGGCGATCCGAAGGGTCTGGCCGGGTTCCACGCGATACTGCTGCCCGCGGTCTCGAATAATGGCGTACACGATGCCACTCCTTTCGACAAGCAATTGTTGTCGATAAAAAAGAGAGGGGCACCCGCCCGCCCTCTTTTATTTAATCTATTTGCACGGCGGCGAATTATACCAAAGCATCCCTTTGGTGTCAATAATTCCACATCAGCCCGCCGTGCCGGCGTTACTAATGATACCATGGTCGCTGAGTGATTGTTTTACGAGAGCCCCGGAGGTTTTCTGCCATGACTGCCCTATCCGTCCACCCCGCCGAGCCCGCCGACCTGCCCCGCCGCAGCGTGTGGTGCGCGACGAAATCCGGCCTGCTCCACGGCTCGATCAAGCCCCATCCCGAGGGCGGCACGATCTATGGCTGCGAGATGCTGACGCTGGACGAGGCGCTGGCGGCCTTCGAGCGCTTCCGTGCCGATCCTGGTTCGTTTTCGATTGACAGCGCCGCTGACAACAGTCTGATTTTTTCCATGCGCCGCGGCGATCGGGCCGTGGGCATGGATCTGTGGCTTGACGCGCCGTATGACACCGCCGCGATTGACACAGATCAGGTGCCCGCGCTGATCGCGGCGCTCTACGAGCCGATCGACGACGAGGCGGTCGCGGCGCGAATCACCGCCCTGGGCGGCGAGATGAATCCCTACAGGGTGTCGCCGCTCTGGCTGGATGCGCTGATCGTCGCCGCGCTTGTGGGCGGCCTGGCGCTGATGATCTGGCTGGCGCGCTGAGGCCGCGCAAGTCGCCGCGCAACGGTGATACAATCCAAGGCGGACCAACTGCCCAAGGACTCACATGGCGACACAGGCACGGAAAAAAGCCGATCCGCCCGCCGACCGCGACAAGACGCTGGCGATTCTGGAGATTTTGCGCGAGCGCTACGGGCCGCGCCGCATCCACGGCGACCGCGATCCGCTCGACGAGCTGGTGCTGACGATCTTGTCCCAAAACACTTCGGACCGCAACAGCGGCCGGGCCTACCGCCTGCTGCGGGCGCGCTACCGCTCCTGGGCCGAGGTGCTCGACGCCGATCCGGGCGAGCTGACTGACACGATCCGCGTCGGCGGGCTGGCCAACATCAAGGCGGCGCGCATCCAGAACACGCTGCGGGCGCTGCTGGAGCGGCGCGGCGAACTCAACCTCGATTTCCTGCGCGAGCTGCCGCTCGAGGAGGCCCGCTCCTGGCTGACCTCGCTGCCCGGCATCGGCCCCAAGACGGCGGGCTGCGTGCTGTGCTTCGCCTGCCATCAGCCGGCGATGATTGTCGACACCCATATCCACCGGGTGGCCAAGCGCACCGGGATGATCGGCCCCAAGGTCAGCGCCGACGCCGCCCACGATCTGCTGGAGGCGGCGGTGCCGCCCGAGGACGCCTATCAGTTCCACGCCAGCGTGCTGCTGCATGGCCGCCAAGTCTGCCACGCCCAGCGCCCGCGCTGCGAGCGCTGCCCGCTGACCGAGCTGTGTGATTACTACGCCGCCACCGCGGCCCATCCTGACCAATCCCTAGCGACAAAGGAAATCCATGGACATCCTGATGCTGGTGCATAAGAATCTGCAAGTGACGATGATGCTGTTTATGATCGCGATCGGCGTGTGGGGCTGCGCGCTCTTTTTCACCAACAAGCCGATCGGCGGCGACTTCTGGGGCGCGCTGGTGATCGGCGAGGGGCTGGTGGTGGTCCAGGCCCTGACCGGGATCGCGCTCTACATCGGCGGCCTGCGCCCGTCGCGCGATCTGTTCCACATTTTGTACGGCGTGGTGGCGGTGATCTCCATCCCCGGCGCCTTCGCCTTCACCAGGGGCCGCGACAACCGCTTCGAGGCGCTGATCTACGGTCTGCTCGGCTTCTTTTTGATGGGTATTTCGCTGCGCGCCAAAACCACTGGCAACTGAGGCGCCCATCCACGCGCCGGCCAGGCTGTGTACTGGCTGGCGCGTGTTTTTTAGGATTCGAGGCCGATGGACAGCTATGACGTGATTGTGATCGGGGCGGGCATCGCCGGGCTGACCGCCGCCAGCCTGCTAGCCCGCGACGGGCTCAGCGTGCTGGTGCTGGAGAGCCACATCGAGCCCGGCGGCTGCGCCTCCTCCTACGAGCGCAAGCGGCCCGACGGCAGCCGCTATGTCTTCGATGTCGGCGCGACCCTGTTCGCCGGCTTCCGGCCGGGCGGCGCCCACCACTGGGTCGGCGAGCGGCTGGGGCTGCGCTGGCCGGTGCGCCCGCTTGAGCCGGCGATGGAGGTCTGGCTGCCCGACCGGCGGGTGACGCGCTGGGGGGACGAGCGCTGGATCGACGAGCGGCGCGCGGCGTTCCCGGCCCAGGCCTGGGAGGCCGAGCGATTTTGGCGGCGCCAGGAGCGGCTGAGCGACATCGCCTGGCGCTTCGCCGGCCGCCATCCGCCCGTGCCGCCCGAGACCGCCGGCGATCTGGCGGGGCTGGCGGCGGCGATCCGGCCCGAGCTGCTGCTGACGCTGCCCCACCTGTGGCGGACAGTCGGCCACGAGCTGGCGCGCTGCGGCGTGACCGACCGGCGCCTCAAAGCCTATGTGGACGGCCAGCTGCTCATCAGCGCCCAGACGACCCATCGCGAGTGCGCCTGGCTCTTTGGCGCGGTGGCGCTGGACCTGGCGCGGATCGGCGTCTACTATGCCGAGGGCGGCGCCTGGTCGCTGGCCCGCACGCTGGCGGCGGCGCTGGAGCGCGAGGGCGGCCGGCTGCTGTACCGGCGCAAAGCGAGCGCGATTCTGACCCATGCCGGCGCGGCGACAGGCGTGGAGACCGAAAAGGGCGAGCGGTTTTTCGCCCGGCATATCATCGCCAACACGACGATCTGGGATGTCGGGCGGCTGCTCGACCGCCCCGCGCCGCCCCGGCTTGAGCGCGCTGTCGGACGCGCGCCCGACGGCTGGGGCGCCTGCACGCTGTATCTGGGGATTGATGAAGCGGCGCTGCCGGAAGGATTGGCCGAGCACCATCAGATCATTGCCGCCTATGACCGGCCGCTGGGCGAGTCTGCCAGCGTGTTTGTCTCGGCGCATCCCGCCGACGATGCGGCCCGCGCGCCAGCGGGCCAGCGGGCGCTGACGGTCTCGACCCACACCGAGGTCGGGCGCTGGTGGCGCTGGCGCAGCGAGGATCCGGCGCGCTACCGGGCGGAGAAGGAGGCGCTGGCCGAGCGGATGCTGGACACGGTGAGCCTGGCGCTGCCCGGGATCCGGCGCCATATCCGCTATCGGCAGATCGGCACGCCAGTGTCATTCCAGCGCTACACCCAGCGCCATCGCGGCATGGTCGGCGGGCTGCCGCAGCTGCGGCGGATCTCCGGTTTGCTGAGCCTGGGGCCGCGCGCCGCCGGCATCGCCAATCTCTGGCTGGTCGGCGACAGCGTGTTTCCCGGCCAGAGCACCGCCGCCGTCACCCAGAGCGCCATCCGGGTCTATCAGGCGATCCGGCGCGGCGCCTAGGCGAAGGCGAGGGCTTCGAGGATGGAGCGGAGCGGCGCGATCGCGTCCTGCTGGATGAAATAGTAGGCCCAGAGCCCGGAGCGCTCGCAGCTGATCAGGCCGGCCTGGCGCAGCACCCGGAGGTGGTGGGAGATCGTGGGCTGTTGCAGCGCGAAGTGGCCCTCCAGCTCGCGAGCACACATGCGGCCCTGGTTGCGGCTGAGGAGCAGCAGCATCTGGAGGCGGGTGGGGTCGCCCAGGGCCTTGAAGACGCCGGCGGCGGCGCAGGCGGCCTGGCGTTGGGGTTGGTCCGGCAGTCCTTCGGGACAGTCTGGCTCAAGGCGCTGAAGTTCGGTCATGGATCGTTTCATCTCCTGGTCCTGGTTAACATAGCACGGCGTCGGAGTCCGGTCAATGCGGATTGGCGATCGGCGTCGGCGAGGCGAAAAAGCGGCCCCGCTCCGTGAAGGAGCGGGGCCGCTTGGCGCGTATCAGGCCGTCGGCCTACTTGCTGGAACGCGCGCCGTTGAGCGGGGCCAGGGCGGTCGCGGGCTTGAAGAGCAGCGGCAGGTACAGCTTGCTCTGCGTCGGCTGCGGCGTCGACGTCACGGTCGGGGTGCTGGTGGCGGTCGCCGTCGCGGTCGGGGTCTCGGTCGCGGTGGGCGTGCCCGGCGTGTTGGTCGCGGTCGGCGTGTTGGTCGGCGGGGTGGGCGTGCCGGGCGTGTTGGTCGGGGTCGGCGTACCGCCGCCGGACGCGCAGATGCTCACGGTGTCGATGCCGATGTAGTTGGAGTTATCGCCGGTCGGGCCGGCGGCGGTGACGAAGTAGCGGAAGGCGAAGCGGCCGGTGGTCGGGGCGCTGAGGCCGGAGACCGTGGCCGTGAACTGGGTCCAGACCTTGGGATAGACGCCGGTGGTCAGGTCCGGGTTGATCGTGAGCAGCACCGTCGTGAAGTCGGCGGTGTTGGTCGAGGTGCCGGCGGTGCTGACGCGGATTTCCAGGCGATCTGGGAACTCATCGCCGTCGGGGATGCGGGTCCAGAACTTGAGCGTGGTGCCGTTGGCGAGGTTCTGGACGGGCGTGAGCAGCCAGTTGTTGATCGTGCCGGTGCCGCCGGTGGTGTTGTTGAAGTTGGCGCCGATGTAGGCGTTGGTCGCGCCGCTCTGGGCCGGGAAGACGAGCGGGTTGCCCTGGAACCAGCCGGTGGTGCCGAGCGGCGTGCTGAGGTTCTGCTGCGACCAGTCAGCGCCGGGCAGCGTCGTGATGGCGTCGAAGTTCTCATTGAACGCGCAGCTCGGATCGGGCGTCGCGGTCGGCGAGCTGGTCGGCGTGTCGGTCGGCGTGTTGGTGACCGTGGGTGTGTTGGTCGGCGTGTTGGTCGGCGTGTTGGTCGGCGTGTCGGTCGGCGTGTTGGTGGCCGTCGGCGTGTTGGTCGGCGTCAGCGTGCCGGTCGGCGTGTTGGTCGGCGTGTTGGTCGGCTGGGCCGAGCAGGACTTGACGCTCACGTCATCCACGCCCAGGCCGTCCATCGGGACGGAGCCGTCGCTGTCGAGGTGGAAGCGCAGCTGCACCCGCTCGCCGGCGTAGCTGCTCAGATTGGCGACGATACGGCTCCAGCCGGCGCTCTCCTCGATCGTAATGTTGCCGAAGCTAGTGGTGTCCATCGTCCTGCTGGTGTGTTCGTACAGCACCCGCGGCAGCGCCGCAGTGGGGCTGACGGGAACCACGCTGATGACCATATGATCGTAGAAGGCGTTCTCCACCTGGTATTCTTGGAACCAGCTGGCTTCGATTAGCCCGGTCGCGGCGGTGAGGTCGATCACCGGCGACAAGAGATCGCTGTTTGCATTGTTGGGATAGTCGCCGGTGAGATTGGTCTCCCAGGCTTTGGTGCCGCTGTAGGCATTGTTGATCGGGTCCCCGCTCGGCGTGCCCCAGGCCCAGCTGTCGTTGGTGCCGCTATGGGTGAAGCCGCCGTCGGTAGTCTCGAAGTCGTTGGTGTAGTGGATGACCTCGCTGGAGCCGTTCGGGCATGCCAGGGGTGCGGGCGGCGCGCCGCAGACGGTGATGCTCCAACCCTGGAGCGTGCCGCCGCGGGAGG
>DASWWB010000384.1:0-3982 GCA_036406115.1 Herpetosiphonaceae bacterium | reverse complement strand
ACGGCTTTCCCCGATGGTACAATACTCGGCGGAATCCCAGGCAAAGGATATGAAGATGGCGACCCTTATCAGCATCGCGGCGTTTCTGGCGGGCTTCACGCTCGTGGCGGGAACGCTGGTTTCGGCGGTCCGGATGTTCGTGGTGCCGCGCAGCGAGAACGTGCTTATCACCAGGATTGTGTTCGTCGTCGTCTGGTACGGCTTTTATCTGCGGCTGCGCCGCCGCGACTACCTTCAGCGCGATCGGATCGCGGCCATGTACGCCCCGATCTGCCTGCTGCTGTTGCCGGTGGCCTGGCTCGGCTGCGTCATGGCCGGCTACACGGCGATGTTTTGGGCGGTGGGCGTGCAGTCGGCGCGGGCGGCCTTCACCCTGAGCGGCTCGTCGCTGCTGACCCTGGGCTTCGCGCCGGTCAGCAACCTGCCGACGACGCTGCTGGCGTTCAGCGAGGCGATGATCGGGCTGGGCTTGATGGCGCTGCTGCTGGCCTATCTGCCAGCGATGTACGCCGCCTTCTCCAAGCGCGAGGCGGCGGTGGCGCTGCTGGAGGTCCGCGCCGGCAGCCCGCCCTCGGCGGTGCAGATGATCTTGCGCTTCTCACGCATCCACGGCCTGGAGCAGCTTAACGAGCAGTGGCCGATCTGGGAATCGTGGTTCGTCGAGCTGGAGGAAAGCCACACCTCGCTCGCGCCGCTGGTGTTCTTCCGCTCGCCGCAGCCGAACCGCTCCTGGATCACGGCGGCGGGCACAGTGATGGACTGCGCGGCGCTGTTCAGCTCGACGCTCGACCAGCCGCGCTCCGCCAACGCCGAGCTGACAATCCGCGCCGGCTACCTGGCGCTGCGCCGGATCGCCGATTTCTTCGCGATCGCCCACGACGGCGCCCCCAAGCCGACCGACCCGATCAGCGTGAGCCGCGCCGAGTTCGACCAGGCCTGCGCCGAGCTGGCGGCGGCGGGCATCGCCCTCAAGCAGGACCGCGAGCAGTGCTGGCGCGACTTCTCCGGCTGGCGCGTCAACTACGACCGGGTGCTGATCGCGCTCTCCGGGCTGACCATGGCCCCGCCGGCGCCCTGGTCCGGCGACCGGGCCCGGCCGATCCGCAGCAGCCTGTTCCACGGCGCGCGCAAGGTCCGAAAGCCGTCTAAGGGCTGAGGCGCGGCGGCGGCTGGCGGCGCATGCTCCTCGCACGCGCGACAGGACAGATGGATGCGTCGCGCCGCAAGGAGACCCGCCGCATGAAAACCGATCTTGACCGCTTGATGGAGGAGCGCGGCCTCGACGCGCTGGTGGTCGAAGGACCAGACGGCTACGACGCCGCCAACCCCGATTTCAACTATTTCGTCAAGGGCGAGCATGTCAACGGCATTGTGATCAAAAAGCGCGGCGAGGCCGCGCTGCTGATTCATCACCCCTGGGAGCGGCTGCAAGCGGAGGCGACCGGCCTGGAGCTGGTCTCCAGCGAGCGCTGGAACCGGCGCGAGATCGCCCGCGACTTCGACAACCGGCTGGACACGATGGCCGAGCTGTGGCGCCGCATGCTGCGGGACCTGGCGGTGGGCGGGAGGGTCGGATGGTACGGCACGGTCCACAGCGGCCGCTCCCACGCCCTGCTCACCAGGCTGGCGGCGACGGCGCCGGGGCTGGAGATCGTCGGCGAGTTCGAGCACGATCTGCTCTCGACGGCCCGTATGACCAAAGACGCGGGGGAAATCGAGACGCTGCGGCGGGTCGGCCGCGAGACCTGCGCCGTCGTCCAGGCGGTGACGGACTATCTGCGGGCCGGCAGGGCCAGCGACGGGCGGCTGGTCAGCGCCGAGGGCGCGCCGGTCACGATCGGCGATGTCAAGCGGCTGATCCGCCGCGAGCTGGCGGAGCGGGGCATGGAGGCGCCGGTCGGGATTATCTTCTCCCAAGGCCGCGACACCGCGCTGCCCCACGCCGAGGGCGACGACGCCGAACAGCTACGGCTCGGCGAACCGCTGTCGCTCGACCTGGCGCCGCGCGAGCACAACGGCTATTTCCACGACATGACCCGCACCTTCGCGCTTGGCCATGCGTCGGATGAGCTTCAGCGCATCTACAACGAAGTGCGCGAGGCCCTGGAGCTGGCGGTCGCCAATCTCCAAGCCGGCGCGCCGACGCGCATCCTCCAGGAGCGGGTCTGCGCGTTCTTCGAGGAGCGCGGCCACCCGACGATCGGCAGCGCCTATCCGCTGGATGAGGGCTACACCCACGACCTGGGCCACGGGATCGGCCTGGAAGTCCATGAGCCGCTGCTGTTCTCGGCGCAGCCCAGCAACCGCGACCTCGTGCTGCCGGGGGCGGCCTTCACGCTGGAGCCGGGGCTGTACTACGCCAGCAAGGGCTACGGCGTGCGGCTGGAGGATGTCTACTGCTGCACGGCCGAGGGCGGCTTCGAGTGTCTGACGCCGTTTCCGAAGGAGCTGATCATCCCGATCGGCGGCTAGAGGCCGGGCGGGCGAGCGCGGGACAGGATCGCATCAAACCCGCGCTTGCCCGGATCCGGCGACGGCGCCAGGGAGCTCCAAGCTAGCCGCGGCCCATCTGCACCGCCACCACGGTCATATCGTCGTGCTGATGCATGTCGCGGGCGAACGACGCCACCGCCCCGAACAGCCCGGCCACCACATGCTCGGCGCATGGCGGATCGGGGAGCTGCCGCAGGACCGACTCCATGCGCTCGAAGCCGAACAGCGCCCGCTGGCGATCGTGCGCCTCCGTGATCCCGTCAGTTTGCAGCACCACAATCGCCCCATCCTCCAGCGGAAACGATGACGTCGCGTAGCTGATCGCGGGCAGCGAGCCGATGGGAAAGCCGCCGATCTCAAGCGTGCGCAGCTCCCCGGAGCCGAGAATGATCGGAAACACCATGCCGGCATTGGCGATGTGCAGCGTGCGGCTGCGCAGGTCAATCACCAGATAGGCCAAGGCCACGTTCATATGGTTGGCTTTGAGCCGCGCGTACATATGCTGGTTGAGGGCGGTCAGCACGGCGCCCGGCTCGTCGCAGACGCGGGCCTCGGCCTCCACGGCGCTCACCATCAGCGCCATCAGCAGCGCCGCGCCGACGCCCTTGCCCGAAATATCGCCGACGGCGATCGCGATCCGCTGCGGGTCATCGAGCGCGATAAAGGTGTAGAAATCGCCGCCGACGTCAGTCGCGGGGATCGATTGGCCGCAGCCGACCGCGAGATCCTGGCTCCACGGCACCTGCTTGGGCAGCAGCCCGAGCTGGATATCGTGGGCCAGCGTGAGATCCTTGCGCATCCGCTGATTGATATCGATCAGCGACTGGGTCCGCTCATTGACCAGCACCTCAAGGTTGTCGCGGATCTGCTTCAGCTCCTCCTCGCGCGCGAGCGTGTCCGTCAGCGCGACCCGCAGCGAGGCGGCGAAGCGATGGAAAAACGCCATGCCCAGCACCATCGCGCTGACAAACGTGCTGATGGTCGCCGGCAAGAGATCGCTGGTGCGAGGAAACGCGCCGACCCAGCCGGCGCCCGCCCATTGCAGCGCGCCCAGCCCGCCGACCAGCCCCACGCAGACGCAGCCGACGACCGTGATTCCGCGCCGCCCGGTCAGCAGGCCCGCGAGGGTCACCGGCAAAATATAGGCCGACAGCGCCCAGCTGCCGGCGCGCACGCCCTCCAGCGCGAGAATCACGCTCAAGCCCAGCGTCAGGCCCACGGCGACAATCACCACGCCGCGGCGAAACAAGCCATGGCGCAGGACAATCAAGCCAGCAACGCTGAAGCCAAACACCACTGCAAGGCTGGCAATGCTGCGCAGCGCCTCGGCGAAGGGCGACACGAGAAACGAAAGCGGGATGCACAGCAGCGTGTTGGCGATCAGCGCCAGCATCATCACTTGGACCAGCGGGGCCTGTTTGATCTCAATCGGGTCGTGCAATGAGACACTTCCCAGCCAGCGGCGAAACTGTGTCTTCATGGGCCGTCT
>DASWWB010000383.1:0-12483 GCA_036406115.1 Herpetosiphonaceae bacterium | reverse complement strand
CTGGCGGGAAGGCACGCTCATGTTCACCGATCTGGCGGGATTCACGCCGCTGATGGAGGCCAGCGCGCGCCTGGGCCGGGTCGGCGCCGAGCGGCTGCTGGGCACGCTCAACGCCTATTTCGCCGCTATGCTGGAGATCATCAGCAAGGCCGGCGGCAATTTGCTGGAGTTCACCGGCGACGCGATGCTGGTCCAGTTCGACGCCACCCAGCGCGGCAACGAGACGGCCAAAGCCGTGCGGGCCGGCCTGCGCATGCAGCGGGCCATGCAGCGCTTCGCCGCGATCGAGACCGCCCGCGGCCCGCTCGCGCTCGGGATGCGGGTCGGCATCCACGCCGGGCGCTTCCTGGCCGCCGACATCGGCACGCCGCGCCGGATGGAGCATGTGCTGCTCGGCGCCACGGTGCAGCACACCAAGCGCGCCGAAAGCAAGGGCGCTGTCGGCAGGGTCTGCCTGAGCGCCGTCGCCCGGGAGCGGGTCGCCGAGCTGTTCCGGGTCGAGCCGGGCGCGCCGGGCTTCGGCCTGGTGGTCGATGATCTGGCCGACGACGAGCTGGGCGAATACGAGCTGGCGGCCTTCAATCGCCGGGCGGCCAGCGGCCTGATGCTTGACCGCAGCCCCGAGGGTTTGGCCGCCGCGATCGACGAGGCGCTGAGCCTGGCCGAGCCGCTCGCCTGCTATGTGCCGCCGGCGGTGCTCCAGCTGCTGGTCGAGGGCGCCGCCGATCGCGCGATCGCCCCCCGCATCCCCACCGTCGTGGCGCTGTTCGTCAAGCTCACCGGGCCGCCGGACCGGCTGGACCAGCTCTTGCCCGACGAGGAGGCGGGCCTGGTCGCCGGCTTCTCGCGGCTGTTCGCGCTGATCAACGCGGCGGTCGAGGCGCGCGGCGGCATCCTCAAAAACGCCACCTGCGACCGGGTCGGCTCGGATATGCTGATCTATTTCGGCTCGCCCAACGCCCATCCCGATGAGCCGGCCCGCGCCGCCGCCGCCGCCCTGGCCATCCGCGAGATTGTCGCCGGCGCCCCGCCCGTCGCGATCGGCGGCGCCCCGGTGCTGACGCGCTGCCGGATCGGCCTGGCGCTCGGCCCGGTTTTCAACGCGGAGATCGGCGAGCCGCGCGGGCGCCGCGAGTTCAATATCCTGGGCGACGCGGTCAACACGGCGGCGCGGGTGATGGGCCAGGCCAGGGACCATCAAATCCTGCTCACCAGCGAGCTGGCCGAGCTGATCCGCGACGAGTTCGCCTGCGCCCCGCTCGGCGCCGTGCCGCTCAAGGGCAAAGCCGCGCCCGTGCTGCTGTTCGCCCTTCAGGATCGATTGGCTGCCGGCGCCGCCGGCCCTGATCCCGCCAGCGCCAACTTCCAGATCTGATCGCCCTACGGGGGCTGGCGGGTTCTGATGGCGCGGATCGTGCCTTAACGGCTCGGACCGCTTGATGCGGCGGCCGGCGACGGCGCCGCGACCTACTTCCGTGGAGGCTTTATGCACGAGGCGCCAGCGATCGCCCGCCGGCTCAAGCACGAGACAGCGGCGGCCCATCGCGAATTGGAGGCCGTGATCGCCATCGACTCCTGGCTTGAGACACGCGCCGCGTATCGCGCCCTGCTGGGCCGGTTCTGGGGGTTCTATGCGGCGCTGGAGGCCCGCCTCGCGGATCGCCCGGAGTGGGCGGCGCACGGGATGGATCTCAGGCCGCGGCTGAAACTGCCGCTGCTGGCCCGCGATCTGGCGGCGCTGCGGGAGCCGGGCGATGCTCCCCCTCCGATCTGCGCGGCGCCGCCGGCGCTCGGCAGCTTCGCCGCCGCGCTGGGCGGCCTGTATGTGCTGGAAGGCGCGACGCTCGGCGGCCAGATCATCGCGCGCCAGGCCCGGGCGCGGCTCGGCCTCGGCCCGGACGCTGGGCTCTCGTTTTTCCTTAGCTACGGCGCCGAGGTGGGGCCGATGTGGCGTGGTTTCCAGCAGTGGCTGGCGCGCGCCGCGACGACCGAGGCCGATGCGGCGCCACCCGCAAGCGGGTCCCCGGTGGGTGGCGCCAGCGCCACCTTCGCCGCCTTCGCCAGCTGGTGGGGTGCGTGTGGAGGCCCGCGATGACTGCGCCATCCTCTGTCGATCTCACCAACTGCGACCGCGAGCCGATCCATATCCCGGGCCGCATCCAGCCGCATGGCGTGCTGGTCGCGCTGTCCGAGCCGGAGCTGCGCATCCTCCAGATCAGCGCCAACACGGCCGCCTACACCGGGCTGCCGCCCGACGCCTATCTGGGCCAGCCGCTGACGGCGCTGGTTTCGGACGATCATGACGCCTATCTGCGAACGACGCTGGCTGTCGAGGATGTGGAGCAGAATCCCCTGTACCTGTGGACGGTGCGGCTCCTCGGCGCGGAAACCGCCTTCGACGGCCTGATCCACCGCCACAACGGCGTCCTGCTGCTGGAGCTTGAGCCCGTGCTGCCGGCGGCCGGGCCGGCGCCGGATTTCTACCGGCTGGTGCGGGGCATGGTCGGGCGCATCCAGCAGACGGACTCCCTGCAAGGGTTTTTCGATCTGACGGCGCGCGAGGTGCGCGGCCTGACCGGCTTCGACCGGGTGATGATCTATCGCTTCGACGCCGACGGCCATGGCGAGGTGGTCGCGGAGGCCGCCGCCGCCCATCTGCCGAGTTTCCTCGGCCAGCACTATCCGGCCTCGGATATTCCCCAGCAGGCGCGGGTGCTGTATTTGCGGAACTGGCTGCGGATTATCCCGGACATCAGGTACGCGCCCGCCGACATCGTGCCGACGCTGACGCCGGGCCGGGACGCGCCGCTCGATCTGAGCTACGCCGTGCTGCGCAGCGTTTCGCCCATCCATATCGAATATCTCATCAACATGGGCGTCTTGGCGTCCATGTCGATTTCGCTGGTGAAAGACGGCGCGCTCTGGGGCCTGATCGCCTGCCATCACTACGCGCCCAAATACCTCGCCTTCCCGCAGCGGGCGGC
Organism: Herpetosiphonaceae bacterium; assembly: GCA_036406115.1. Lineage (GTDB taxonomy): Bacteria > Chloroflexota > Chloroflexia > Chloroflexales > Herpetosiphonaceae > DASWWB01. The sequence goes on along the minus strand of DASWWB010000383.1, from coordinate 9,499 downwards.
CTGCGAATTCCTCGGCCAGGCGATGTCGCTGATGCTGGGCGCCAAGGAGGACGCCGAGCACCATGGCTACGAGGTGCAGGTCAAGGATATCGGGGTCCAATTAGTCAATCAGATGGCGGGCAGGCCGCGCTGGCAGGATGGGCTGCTGGCCGGCGACGTGAGCCTGCTCCAGCTCGTCGACGCGGGCGGCGCGGCGATCGTCGCGAACGACGAGGTGCTGCGCCTCGGCCAGACGCCGGAGATCGCCGATCTGCGCGCCCTGGTCGCATGGCTGGCGGCCCGGCCGGACGACGCCGTCGCCACCGACCGCCTGCCCCTGGATTTCCCGCCCCTCGCCCACTGCAAAGATGTCGCCAGCGGGGTGCTGGCGGTGCCGATCGCCCGCGAGCTTGGCGATTACCTGCTCTGGTTCCGGCCGGAAGTCATCCAGACGGTCAACTGGGCGGGGGCGCCGGAGAAGGCCGTGGTGGCGAGCGAGGACGGCCTGCGCCTGAGCCCGCGCAAGTCGTTCGCGCTGTGGCAGCAAACCGTGGCGCTGCGCTCCCTGCCGTGGCGAGAGGTCGAGATTCGCGCGGCGCTGGATCTGCGCAATATGCTGCGCGGCCTGATTTTGCAGCGCGCCGCCGATCTGGCCCGCCTCAACGCCGAGCTTGAGCGCAGCAACGCCGAACTTGACGCCTTCTCGTATATCGCCTCCCACGATCTGAAGGAGCCGCTGCGCGGCCTGCACAACTACGCCCATTTCCTGATCGAGGATTATCACGATCAGCTTGACGCGGACGGCCAGGCCAAGCTTGAAACGCTGATGCGGCTCACCCAGCGCATGGACGCGCTGATCGACGCCCTGCTCCACTACTCGCAGGTGGGGCGCGTCGATTTGCAGCTGCATGCGGTCGATCTGAATCAGGTCGTGGCCAATCTGCGCGACACGCTGGCCGTGCGCCTCGCCAATGTCGTGCTCCGAGTGCCGCGCCCGCTGCCGACGGTGCGCGCCGACGAGGTCCATCTCGGCCTGGTGTTGCAGAACCTGCTCAGCAACGCCGCGAAATACAATCTGACCGAGGACAAATGGATCGAGATCGGCTACCAGTCGCCCGACGAGCAGGGCGCGGCGGCGCTCTATCCGCGCCAGACGATCATCTATGTGCGCGACAACGGCCTCGGCATCGCCGCGAAGCATTTCGAGACGATTTTCCGCATCTTCAAGCGCCTCCACGGCCGCGATCACTTCGGCGGGGGCACGGGGGTGGGCCTGACAATCGCGAAAAAGATTGTCGAGCGCCAGGGCGGCAAGATCTGGGTCGAGTCGGCGCTGGGGACGGGGACGACGTTCTTTTTTACCATCCCGGAGTGAGGCTCATGATGTCCGATCGCCAGACCCCGACGGTGCTTCTGATCGAAGACAGCGATGAAGATTACGAGGCCACCGTGCGGACCTTCAAGAAGATCGGCCGCGCGGTGGAGGTGCGGCGCTGCGCCGACGGCGACGAGGCGCTGGATCTGCTGTTCGGACGCAGGCCGCCGGCGGCGGATTGGCGCTCCCCGCAGCTGATCCTGCTTGATTTGAATCTCCCCGCCACCGACGGCCGCGATGTGCTCATCCAGCTCAAGCAGGACGCGCGGCTGCGCGCGATCCCGGTCGTGATCCTGACCACCTCCGCCAACGGCCAGGATGTCGCCGCCTGCTACCATGACGGCGCGAACGGCTATGTTTTGAAGCCGGTGAACCTTGATCAGTTCGCCACGCTGCTGCGCCAGGTGTGCGATTACTGGTTCGGCGCCGTCCTCTTGCCTGAAGGAGTGTGAAGGATCCCATGACCTCTCCGACCCGTTTGATCCTGATCATCGACGATACGCCCGAGGATCGCGAATTGTACAAGCGGCTGCTGCGGCGGGATTCCTCCGCAGTCTACGAGGTGGCTGAGGCGGCGACGGCGGCGGATGGCATCGCGCTCTGCGGCGCCATCCGCCCCGACGTGGTGCTGATTGACTATCTGCTGCCCGACGACAACGGCCTGGACGTAGTTTCGGAGCTGGTGGCGGCCCACGGCGATGCGGCCTTCGGCATTCTGATGCTGACCGGCGCCGGCGACGAGCAGATCGCGGTCCAGGCGCTCCACCGCGGGGCCGACGACTATCTGGTCAAGAGCGCGCGGATCGAGCGCCAGCTGCCGTTGGCGATCGAGCGCGCGCTGGCGACGGTGGCGCTGCGCCGCCAGGTCGCCACCCAGCGCGCGGATCTTGAGCGCGGCCACGTCCAGCTGCAAGAGGCGCTCGCGCTGGCGCAGCGCCACGCCGACCAGCTGCACCTGGCGCTGCAAGCCGGCGGCATGGCCGCCTGGGAGATCGACTGGCCGACTCAGCGCGTGACATGGAGCCAGTGGCTCGTGGCCTCGGAGTTCGCCGGCTTGGACGCCGCCGAGCACACGCTCGCCGATTGGGTGCGGCAGGTCCACGAGGACGACCGCCCCGCCATGGAAGCCTGGCTAGCCCAGGTGCTGGCCGGCGCCGCCCCTGCCAGCATGCCGTTCCGCATGATCGGGGCCGATCAGTCGACGCGCTGGATGGAGGCGTCGGGCTCGCGGGAGCAAGATGGGGATGACGCGACCGTTCGCCTTTTCGGGATCGTGCAGGATATCACCCAGCGCAAACAGATTGAGGCGGAGCTGTGGCGACGCGAGGCCGAGTTCAAGACGCTGGTCGAGAACGGGCCGGATATTATCGCCCGTTTTGACCCTGAGCTGCGGCACGTGTATGTGAGCCCGATGGTTACCAGCACGACCGGGTTCCCTCAAGCGGCGTTTATCGGCAAGACCAATCAGGAGCTGGGCATGCCGCCCGAGCAGTGCGCGCTTTGGGATCAGGCGATCGCCCAGGTCTTTGCCACGGGGCAGCCCGCCGAGATCGAGTTCGCCTTCCCGTCCGCCGCCGGGGCCTACTCCTTCCAGGCCATGCTCGTCCCCGAGCGCGGGCCGGACGGCGGGATCGAGACCGTCCTCAGCACCGCGCGCGACGTGACCGCCTACCGCCGCGCGCAAGACCGGCTGCAATTTTTGTCGGACGCGAGCATCGCGCTCGCGGCGTCGCTCGACGCCGCCGCGACGTTCCGCCAGCTGGCGCTGCTGGCCGCCGACCATTTCGGCGCTGTCTGCACCATCGACGCTGTCGACAGCCACGGCGATCTGCGCCTCGCCGCCGTCGCCGCCCCCGCACCGGCCGTCGAGACGCTGTTCGAGGAGATGCGTCGCCGCTATCCGGTGCGTGTGCAGAGCGAGCATCCGGTCGCGGTGGTGCTGCGCGACGGCGCGCCGCTCGCCCGATCGTCGCTGACGGCGGACTTCATCCTTGAGAACACCTACGACGCGGAGCATCGGGATCTGGCGGCCCGGCTCGATGTGCGCTCGTTCCTGATGGTGCCGCTGACGTTGCGCGGGCGCACGATGGGCGTGGTGGCGCTCTATGCCGCCGGCCAGCCCGCCGACTATCAGGCGGAAGACCGCAGCGTGCTGGAGGAGCTGACGCGGCGGGCGGCGCTCGCGCTTGACAACGCCCAGCTCTACGGCGAGGCCCAGGAGGCGCTGCGCGAGCGGGACGCCTTTCTGTCGGTCGCGTCGCACGAGCTGCGCAATCCGCTCACCGCCCTGCTGGGCCGCACGCAGCTCTTGCAGCGGCGGCTGCGGCGCCTGCCCGGCACCGATCAGGTGGCGGAGGACGCGGCGGTTGTTCTCGCCCTCGGCCGGCGGATCGACGGCCTGCTGCATGAGCTGCTCGATGTGTCCCGGGCGCAGAGCGGCCAGCTGACGATCGCGCCCGAGCCGATCGATGCGGTGGCGCTGTGGGGGCGCGTGGTCGCGGATCTGCAAGCCTCCACCGCCGCCCATCGCCTGGCCTTTCGCGCGAGCGCGCCGTCGTGCGTGGTCAATGGCGACCCGGCGCGCCTGGAGCAAGTCGCCTATAACTTGGTCAACAACGCGATCAAGTATAGCCCCGACGGCGGCACGGTGACGGTCGCGCTTTCGCAGCCGGCGGGCGGCGGCGTCCAGGTTGAGGTGTGCGACGAGGGGCTGGGCATCCCGGCCGCCGATGTGCAGCATGTGTTCAAGCGCTTTCACCGCTCCGCGCTCGCCGTCACCCAGCACATCCCCGGCACCGGGATCGGGCTGTATGTGGTCAGCGAGATCGTCCACGCCCACGGCGGCACGATCGAGGTGGAGAGCACCGAAGGCGTGGGCAGCTGCTTCAATGTGTGGCTGCCGTTCACCCCGCCCCGGGCGCAGGGCTGATTGGTTTCCCGGGGCGGCGACGCTAGCGCCCGCGCCTGCGCTGGCCGGGCTGCTTGCGGGCCTGGCGCGGCGCCGGCCCGCCGGCCCGCAGCGGAAAGCCCTGCTCGTAGTCCGGCGCGCCGCTGACGCTCGCCCGGGCGACAAGCTTCCAGACCTCGACGCCGCTGACAGCCGCCGGCGCCCGCACCGCGAAGGTTGCGCGCCACCCCTCCCCCGCCGGCAGCGGCGCGCCGCTTTCGCCCACGACCTGACGGTGGAGCAGCCGGCCCGGGGTGCGGCGGCGGGCGCGGGTCCATCCCTCCAGGCGAATCTCCACGTTGGCGACCGGCCGCCGCGGGCGGTGGCTGATGGTGACCGCAGCCGCCCCGCCGCTGGGCAGATGATCAGCATGCAGCTCGGCAGCGAACGGCGCCGCCGTGAAGAAGACCGCCGCCTGGCGCAGCGCGGCGATCAGCAGAATGGCGCCGGCGATCCAGAACGGCGCCAGGCAGAGCACCGGCTGGAGGCCTTTTTCGGTGCTGGCGAACAGATAGGTCGCCCCGCCGACGAAGCCGTTCCACAACACCGCGAAAGCGGCCATGAGGAGCGCGTTTTCGCCGTAGCCGCCATCCGCCTGGAGCTGCCGCTCGCCAGTCTCGGCGGCCAGGAAGCGCTCCTGGCGGTAGTTTTGCCTGGTCAGCAGCGCCACGATCAGCCCCATCCCCGCCGGCACGAGCGCGAAGACCCCCAGGAAAATGCGGATGCTGCCGGCATCGTCGCCGCGCGCCGCGCGGATCGAGCCGAAGGCCATGAAGCCGAAGCAGAGCCCCACCAGGAGGAGACCGCCGGCGGCGGCCAGGCCCATGCGCCGGTCGCTGCGGATGTTCTCCTGCGCGCTCGGCGGGAGCCGTTCGCCGCTGCGCACCGCGAAGAACAGCCCGCCCGCGATCAGCGCCAGGACGCCGATCGCGCAGAAGGCGTTGAGGCTGTACGTGCGCTCCAGGAAGCTGTCGCCCGGATTGGCCGGATTGTAGTAGGCGGTGTGGGTCGAGCCGACGGTGTATTTCGCCAGCATGTCCTCGGCGGTGAGCTGGTCGGCGTAGCTTTTGCCGGCCCAGATCCGGCCGCTTTCGTAGTCTTCGCCGGCCACTTGGTAGCGGTAGGTGATGAGCGGCGTGTAGGTTGTCGTGGCGCGGCCCTTGGCGTCGCGCGCGCTGCCCTCGGCGAGCCTGCTGGCGGTAATGGTGGCGCGCGCCGGCAGGTAGTCGCTCAGCTTGCGGAAGTCGCGCCAGCCGCTGTAGCCCGCGCCGCCCGGCAGGATGAAAAAAAGCACGATGATGATGATCTTGCCGGCGTTGAGCCGCGCCGCCCGCCCCGTCTGTCCCGCCACGCTGCCTCCTTGTCCGCGCCGCCCGGCCTGTCGCCGCGCCGACACAATACAAAGTCCCGCCCGCGAAATCAAGCGCCGCTCTCATCAATCTCTTAGCCGCCGCGCTTGACGCGGGGTTGATGGATTGATACCATATGACCGAAATGGTTTTATAGTCACAGAGGATGCATGCCACGGGGATTCACTGAGCGCGAAAAAGCCCACATCAAGGCGACGCTGCTGGCGAAGGCCCGCGAGTCGCTGGCCGCCCACGGCCTGAAGAAAACCAACGTCGAGGAGCTGGCGCAGGCGGCGGGGATTTCCAAGGGCGCTTTCTACCAGTTCTACGGCTCCAAGGAGGAGCTGCTGATCGAGGTCGTCGAGCAGTTCGAGGCCGAGTTCCAGCGCAACGTGCTGGCGGAGATCGCCGCCGTCCGTCCCGCCACCCCGGCGGCGGTCAAGGCGCTGCTGCTGTCGATGGTCGTCGATTGGCAGGCCGATCCGATGTTCGCCAAGATCACCAGCGCGGAGATCGTGCTGGTGATGCAGCGGGTGCCGCCCGAGATCGCCGAGCGCGGGATCCGCACCGACGACGCCTTCGCCGCCCAGATTATCGCGGCCTGGGCCGAGGCCGGGCTGGTTGTCGAGCGCGAGCCGCGCATGTTCGCCGCGCTCTGCCGGGCGCTGTTCTTCGTCTCGCTCCACCGGGCGGATTTCGCCGCCGATATGTACGGACCGATGATCGATGTGTTAAGCGAGCTGATCGCCGGCTACCTGGTCGGCCGGCCGGCTCAAGGAGGACTGGCATGAGCGCGGTTTCGCTGCCCCGGCCCAAGCGCGGGGCGCTGTTCGACATCACCCGGCCCGAGTTCAAGGCCGATCCTTTCCCCTATCTGGCGGAGTGGCGGGCCAAGCAGCCGATCGTGAAGGTCAAGGCCGGGATGCTGGAGGCCTGGCTGGTGACGCGCTACGACGATGTGCTGAGCGTGCTCAAGGACCCGCGCTTTTCCAAGGAGCTGCGCAAGGTGCAGGACGCCGAGGGCGCGCCCAAGTTCTGGATGCCGGAGTTTGTGCGCGTCCTAGAGCAGAACATGCTCGACCAGGACGATCCCAACCACGCCCGGCTGCGCGGCCTAGTCCACAAAGCTTTCACGCCGCGCCGGATCGAGCAGCTCCAGCCGCGGATCGAAGCGATCGCCGGCGAGCTGCTGGACGCGGTCCGGCCGCACTCGTCGATGGACTTGGTCCGCGATTTCGCCCTGCCGCTGCCGCTGACCGTCATCGCCGAGCTGCTGGGCGTGCCGCTCGCCGACCGCGACCGCTTCCACCGCTGGAGCGGCGCGGTGCTCCAGACGCCGACGGCCTTCAATCTGGCCAAGGCGATCCCCACGCTCTGGACGTTCATCCGCTACCTGCGCCGCCAGCTGGCCCAGCGCCGCGCCGAGCCGCGCGACGATCTGCTGACCGCCCTGGTCCAGGCCGAGGAGGCGGGCGACCGGCTGAGCGAGAACGAGGCGGTGGCGATGGTGATCCTGCTGCTGATCGCCGGCCACGAGACCACCGTCAACCTAATCGCCTCGGGGACGCTGGCCCTGCTCCAGCAGCGCGACCAGTGGGATTTGCTGCGCGCCCGCCCCGAGCTGATGAAAAGCGCGATCGAGGAGCTGGTGCGTTTCGCCAATCCGGTCGAGACCGCCACCGAGCGCTACGCCGGCGAGGATCTGGAGCTGGCGGGCCAGCAGATCAAGCGCGGCGAGCTGGTGCTGGCCGGCCTGGCGTCGGCCAACCGCGACCCGGCCTATTTCAGCAGGCCGGACTTGCTGGACATCACCCGCGAGAAAAACCGCCACCTGGGCTTCGGCATGGGCATCCACTTCTGCCTTGGCGCGCCGCTGGCCCGGATGGAGGCCCAGATCGCGCTCGGCGCGCTCCAGTCACGGCTGCCCGATCTGCGGCTGGCGGTGCCGGCCGAAACCCTGCGCTGGCGGGCGACGCCGATCGTGCGCGGGCTGGCGGCGCTGCCGGTCCGCTGGTAAACGGCGCGGGCGGCAGTGCCATCGCACCGCCGCCCGCGTTTCCATCAGATTGAGATCGTCGGCTACTGGCTGCTGAGCAGCGTCTCCAGCGGCACATCGTTGACAAAGAAGCGGGCCGCGCTGACAGTCGGGAACTGGAGCGCGGTGGCTTTCAGCTGCTCGCTGATCCGCGGCGCGTCGCAGACGCCGGAGAGCCGCAGCTGGCCGGTGAAGTTGATCCGCGCCACGCCCTGGGCGTCAATCGCCACCGAGCCAACCTCCAGATCCGACTGGGCCAGGGCGTTGTAGTAGGCGACATCGTCGATCGGGCGGGCCGGCAGCTCAAGCAGCGCCTTCATCGCCGCCGTGAGCGGGGCGTTGGTCGGGGTGATCTGCTGCGGCAGGGAGACCAGCTGCTCGCCGCAGCCAATGTTGCCGCCCGATGCCATCAGAAACAGCTTGACCGTGCTGACCATGCCCGCGCGGCCGGCAAGCACCTCTTTGCCGAGCAGGCCGAGCAGGACTTTGAATTCATTGGGGTTGTTGGGGTGCCACTCGAAGCGGGCGCGCTCGAACCATTGGGTGAGGACCGTGTCGCCGTTGGCGTTGGTCTCCATCTTGGGCTCGGTCAGCGGCAGGCCGAACAGCTGGAGCGAGCGGCCGAATTTCGAGACGCCCGGCAGCGCCAAGCCGTGATTTTCCCAATAGGTTTTGAAGCCGACGCCCTGGCTCTGGTCGCAGACATTGTGGCCGGTCTCGGGGAAATAGAGGCAGCCGGGCTTCTGAGCCGGCTCATACGGCTCTTTCGCGTAGTCGCGGCCGAGCTGCTGGAGGCGCTCGGCGCCCAGGCGGCCGAGCAGCACGCGGTAGGGCGTGCCGGCGTTTTCGGGGTGGTCTTCCATGCGGTTGCGCTCGACCCATTGGGTCAGATAGGTTTTGCCGGTGTCGGCGTTGGGCTCGTTGGCGGCGGCGGTGACGGGATAGCCGAAGACCGGCAGGCCGCCGTTCGTCTCCCAGTAGTCCGAGAAGGGATCCTTCATGCAGTGGGGCGACTTGTCGCCGAAGCAGAGTTCGTGGGCGAACGCCTGGCGGACGGGGGCGAGCAGCGCTGCGGCGAACAGCGCGGTCAAAAGCAGCAAGCGATTCAATCGCATTGGAGATCATCCTTCCTAAACAAGCTCACGGGTGAATGTGAAGGCCAGTATAGCCGCTGCGCGGCCGGGTGAGGCTGACAGGCGGCTCTTAAACGCCCATCAGCCCGGTGTTGGCCGGCTCTCATCCGGGCATGGATCGTGCCACGGCGCGCGTCACAGCTTCCTGAGCCGCCCGCGAGCGGCCCGTCAGTGACAGGCGGGCCGGGCTGGGCGAGACTAGCGGGGAGCCCGCGCCGCCTGCCGGCGCCTGTGATAAGGAACCATCCATGCAGCTGCTTCTCGCCTGGCGGCGGCGCCTCGGCGCCCTCGGCCGCTCCCCGGCCCTCGCGTTGCTTCTCTGTTCATGTCTGCTCAGCGTGGCGATGCTCTGGCCCTGGCCGTTCGGCCTGGACGGCCAGTCCCTCGACACCGGCGACACGCTCCAGCAGGCCCGCGTCCTGCGCGCCATCCACGAGTCCTGGACCCGGCCCGAGGTCCCGCTGTTCTCGACGCCCACGATGTTCCCCGCCCGCGACAGCCTGGCCGCCTATCAGCCGCTCTACACCGCCGCGCTGATCAGCCTGCCGCTCTATCTGGCCGGCTGGTCGGCGATCGCGGTCCACAACTGGCTGATCTGGCTGAGCTTCGCGCTGGCCTGCTGGGGGATGAGCCTGCTGGCCCGCGAGCTGACCGGACGGCGCCTGATCAGCCTGGTCGCAG
>DASWWB010000382.1:0-3726 GCA_036406115.1 Herpetosiphonaceae bacterium | reverse complement strand
GTTGACGTGGTGGGGACGGAGAGACTCGAACTCTCACGTCGTGAGACACTTGCTCCTAAGGCAAGCGCGGCTGCCAATTACGCCACGTCCCCGAAGGTGCTGCGCAGTATAGCATAGGATCCGCGCGATTGCAAACCAGCTATCAGCTGTCAGCTATCAGGGCCGGCTCCGGGTCCGCAAGCGGTTGTGAAACGTTTCGCGTTGCGTCCAGGCTGATCCCGGCAGCTGACATCCCATCCTTGTGATATCCTAAACAATGGGTTTCGCATGCAGGAGGCCTGGTATGCTTGAGCAGATGTTCAGCCCGCAATCGGTGGCAGTGGTGGGCGCCTCGCCCGACCCGAGCCGCCTGGGCCATCGGGTGCTGAAAAATATTGTCGAGAACGGCTACCAGGGCCGGATCTACCCGGTCCACCCCAGCGCCAGCCAGGTGCTGGGGCACCCCGCCTTCCCCGATCTGCCCGCCATCCCCGACCCGGTCGACCTCGCGGTGATTGTGATTCCGCCGCAGCATGTGCTGGCGGTGGTCGAGCAGTGCGGCGAGAAGGGCGTCAAGGCGCTGGTGATCATCACCGCCGGCTTCAAGGAGGTCGGCGGCGCCGGCAAGGAGCTGGAGGAGCGGCTGGTCGAGATCGTGCGCCGCCACGGGATGCGCATGGTCGGCCCCAACTGCCTGGGCATCATCGATACGATCAGCCAGCTCAACGCTTCGTTCGCCGCGATGATGCCGGCGCGCGGCCAGATCGCCTTTATGTCGCAGTCCGGCGCGCTCTGCACCGCCATCCTGGATTGGAGCAAAAGCGAGGGCATCGGCTTCTCGCGCTTCGTCAGCCTTGGCAACAAAAGCGATGTCGACGAGGTGGCGCTGCTGCGGGCCTGGGGCGGCGACCCGGAAAACAAGGTAATCCTGGCGTACCTAGAGGGGATCAGCGACGGGCCGGGCTTCATCGCCGCCGCCCGCGACGTGACCAAGGGCACGCCGGTGATCGCGATCAAGAGCGGCACGACCGCCGCCGGCACGCGGGCGATCTCGTCGCACACCGGCTCGCTGGCCGGCAGCGAGAGCGCCTACGAGGCGGCGTTCGGCCAAAGCGGCATTTTGCGCGCCCGCTCGATGGAGCAGCTGTTCGATTTCGCCCTGGCCTTCGCCTATCAGCCGCTGATCGCCGGCCCGCGCATCGCGATCGTCACCAACGCCGGCGGCCCCGGCATCATCGCCACCGACGCGATCGAGCGCGCCGGCCTGCGCATGGCCGAGTTCGCCGCCGAGACCATCGCCGCCCTCCAGCGCGACCTGCCGCCCACCGCCAATGTGCTCAATCCGATCGATGTGATCGGCGACGCCAGGGCCGATCGCTACCGCGTGGCGCTCACTGCCGCCCTGGCCGATCCGCAGGTCGACGCGGTGCTGCTCCTGTTCACGCCCCAGGCCGGCAGCGAGCCGGAGGAGACGGCGCGGGCGCTGGCGGAGCTATCGGCCAATCAGCCCAAACCGGTGGTGGCCAGCTACATGGGCGCCGCCAGCCTCGGGCCGGCCCTGGCGCTGCTCAATCAGTTCAAAATCCCCAACTATCCCTTTCCGGAGCGCGCGGTCGCGGCGCTGGCGGCGATGGCCCGTCAGCGCGATTGGATCGATCAGCCCGCCGGCGACTACGCCGAGTTCGAGGTCGACCGCGAGCGCGTCCGCCGCTTGTTCGCCGAGGTCCGGGCCAGCGGCAGGGTCGAGCTTGGCGAGCTGGAGGCCCGCGAGGTGATTGAGGCCTACGGCATGCGCCTGCCCAAGAGCCGGCTGGCGCGCTCGCCTGAGGAGGCCGCCGCCCTCGCCGCCGAGATTGGCTTCCCGGTGGTGATGAAAATCAGCAGCCCCGACATTTTGCACAAAAGCGACATCGGCGGCGTGCGCGTGGGCGTGCCGGACGCCGCATCCGCCCGCGACAACTACGAGCTGATCGAATACCGGGCGCGCAAATACAGCCCCGCCGCCCAGATCTGGGGCGTGCTGGTCCAGGAGATGGTCCGCAAGGGGCGCGAGGTGCTGGTGGGCGTCAGCCGCGACCCGCAGTTCGGGCCGCTGGTCGGCTTCGGCATGGGCGGCGTCTACGTCGAGGTGCTGAAGGACGTGGCGTTCCGCCTGGCCCCGCTCAGCCGCCAGGAAGTCGCCGCCCAGGTCCGGTCGATCCGCGCCTTCGCGCTGCTCCAAGGCGTGCGCGGCGACCCGCCGGCCGACATCGCCGCCGCCGAGGAGATTGTGCTGCGGGTCAGCCAGCTGGTGACGGATTTTCCCGAAATCGTTGAGATGGATATCAACCCGCTGGTCGTCCACAACCAGGGCGAGGGCGCCATGGTGCTGGACGCGCGGATTATTTTGCAAGGCTAGGAGCATGCCGATGGCAACTGTGTATGTCGCTTCAACCGAAGCTTTCGTGGGCAAGAGCGCCGTTTGCGCCGGGCTGCTGGACCACGCCCAGCGCGCCGGGCTGCGCACGGCCTATATGAAGCCGGTCAGCGTCTCGGTGGCCCACGTGCCGGGCGCGGCGCTTGACGAGGACGCCGCCTTCATCCGCGAGGCGCTGGAGCTGGGCGCGCCGCTCGATCAGATGGCGCCGGTGCTCCTGACGCCCTCGGCCATCGAGCGGGTGCTGGGCGGCGAGCAGCATGATTGGGGGCACGATGTCCGCGAAGCCTTTGCCGCGATCGCCCAAGGCGCCGATCTGACAGTCCTGGAGGGCACCAACAGCTGGTCCGAGGGCGCGCTGATCGGCCTCAGCGCCGACCACGTGGCGGCGATGCTCGACGCCAAGGTGCTGCTGGTGACCCGCTACCGCACCACGCTGGCGGTGGACGCCATCCTCGCCGTGCGGCGCTGGTTCGGCGATCGGCTGGCCGGCGTGCTGATCAACCAAGTGCCGGTGCCGCAGCTGGATTTCGTCCAGGAGCGGGTCGCGCCCTTCCTGGAGCAGCAGGGGATCCCGGTGCTGGGCCTGCTGCCCGACGACACCGCCATGGCCGGCATCCAGGTCAGCGAGCTGTTGGAGCACTTGGGCGGCCAGGTGCTGGCGGGCCGCGCAGGCGGCGCCAACGTGATCGAAGCGCTGATGGTCGGCGCGATGGGCGCCGAAGCCAGCCTGTCGCATTTCCGCCGCCGCGCCAACAAAGCGGTGATCACCGGCGGCGACCGGGCCGATCTCCAGCTGGCGGCCCTGGAAACCTCGACCAGCGCCCTGGTGCTGACCGGCAATTTCCGCCCGCCGCAGCAGGTCCTCGACCGCGCAGACGACCGCAAAGTGCCCGTGATCCTGGTCCCCGACGACACGCTGACCACGATCGAGCGGATCGAGGCGCTGTTCGGCCACGTCCGCTTCCATCAGCCCGCCAAGCTCGACCGCTTCCGCGGCCTGCTCGACGCCCGCTGCGACTGGCCCCGCCTCCACGCCGCCCTCGGCCTCGCCTCGTAGCCCCGCCAAGCGGGCGGCCCCGAAACCAACTCCGGAGCCGCCCGCATCCAATCCCCCAAAAATGCCCCAAGCCACCCGCCAGCCAATCTTTTTGCGACCCTAACATCTAAAGACCCATCGCCCCCAAACCCCGCCAGTCCTTGCCGAAATCCAAATCCGCCGTCGCTGGAGCATGGTACCCACCGACTAACGCCCACACAATGGCTACGCGCGTGCGCTTGGGGTTTGCAAAGGGGCGGCGCCTCTTTGCGCTCCCTCCCGGCGGGAGGGC
>DASWWB010000381.1:0-1574 GCA_036406115.1 Herpetosiphonaceae bacterium | reverse complement strand
ACTGACGACTGACGACTGACGACTGATGACTAAACTAAGGAATCTCTATGCTTACGAGCTTTGCGCTGGTCATGGGAATTGGGATGCTGGTCACGCTGGTGCTGACGCCGCTGGTCCGGCATTGGTGCATCAAGCGCGGGCTCTACGATCTGCCCGAGGCGCGCCGGGTCCATCGCATCCCCACGCCGCGGCTGGGCGGCATCGCGATTTTCGGCGGCTTCATGAGCGCCCTGCTGGCCTCGATCTTCGTGTCGCGCGGGCATCCCGAGCTGGCGCGCTACCCGTCGGAGACGCTGCGGCTGGGTCTGCTCGCCGCCGGCGCGACGCTGATTTGGCTTGTGATGACGATCGATGACCTGCGCGGGCTGCCGGCCAAGCTGCGGCTGGCGGTCCAGGTGGTCGCGGCGCTGATCGCTGTCGGCCCCTACCTGTGGGAGCAGCAGATCCACCCCGGGCTCCAGCCTGGCGACGGAGGCGCGCGCGGGATCATCGCCACCGCCTTCAACACGCCGCTGTTCCAGGTCAACTTCCACAAGTTCTGGCCGCCGCTGGCGATCGCCTTCACGGTCTTCTGGATCGTCGGCATGACCAACGCGCTCAACTGGATCGACGGGCTCGACGGGCTGGCCGGCGGCGTGACGCTGATCGCCTCGCTCATCCTGGCGCTCCACACCTACTCGCTCAAGCAGCACTCGCTGGTGCTGCTGCCGCTGGCCCTGGCCGGCGCCTGCCTCGGCTTCCTGCCCTACAACCTGCATCCGGCCAAGATTTTCATGGGCGACGGCGGCGCGATGGTGCTGGGGTACATCCTGGCGATCTGCTCGATTATCGGCGGCGCCAAGCTGGCCAGCGCCCTGCTGGTGCTGGGGATCCCGCTGCTGGACGGCGCCTGGCTGATTATCTACCGGCGCTGGCGCGGCGCCTCGGCCACCGGCTCGGATCGCAGCCACCTCCACCACAAGCTCCACGACATGGGCCTCAGCCAGCGCCAGGTCGTCTGGTTCTACTATGCGATCAGCCTCGGCTTCGGCGTGGCGGCCCTCGTGCTGCGCGACAGCTGGCAGAAGCTCGTCGCCCTGGTGCTGCTGACCGCCCTGGTCGGCACGCTGCTGGTGGTGCTGGCCCGCCGCGCCCCGCTCACGCCGCCCGAGCCGACCAAGGCCGAATAGCTTAGGTAGCGCCGTTCGGCGCGGGAGGATCAGATGGAGGCATCTGACACGTCGGAGCTGGATCGCCGGACCTTGCGCGCCTTCCCCGCGCCCGCCGGCGTCGCCCTGCGGCTGTGGGCTGAGCCGGATTTTCCGGCCATCCAGCAGCTTTCCGCCGCCGAGGGCTGGCCGACGCCCATCGACCGCCCCGCCGAAAGCCTGGCGTCGTGGCGGTCGGCGCGGCCGGCCCTGGTCGCCGAGGCCGGCGGCCAGCTGATCGGCTTCGCGCGCTGCCTCAGCGACGGCGCGGTGACGACCTACCTTGCCGAGCTGCTGATCGCGCCGGGCTGGCGCGGCCGGGGCGTCGGCCGCGCCCTCCTCGGCGCCTGCCAGGCGCTGGTGCCCGCCACCCGGCTCGATGTCCTC
>DASWWB010000380.1:0-2256 GCA_036406115.1 Herpetosiphonaceae bacterium | reverse complement strand
GATCCTCAAGGCCAACGAGGAGATCGCGCGGGCCAACGCCCAGATCGCCACCGCCGAGCAAGCCCTGGGCGCGCCGGCCGCGAGCGCCCCGGCCCCGGCGCCGCTCATCGATCCGCTGCCGCCGCTCGCCGATCCGGGCTTCGACGGCGGCCAATCCGCCGATCCGCTGCCGGCAGCCGAGCCGCCGGCGCAGGCTCCGATCGAAGCAGCGCCGGCGCCCGCGCCCCAGCGCATCACCGCCGACCAAGCAGTCGCCGCAGCCCTGGCCTATGTCGGCGGCGGCACGGTCGAGCGGGTCAAATTGGAGCAGGAGCACGGCGCGCTGGTCTACGAGGTGCGCTTCACCAACGACAACCGAGTGTATGTCGATCCGGCGAGCGGCGCGGTTGTCTACGCCAAGCTCGAAAACGCGCCCGCCGCCACCGCCGGCGCGAACGGCGATATCCGCCTCGACGACGATGATCGCGCCGACGACAACGGCGGCTCGGGCCGCGGCGGCGATGATGACAAGCACGACGACGACAACAGCGGCTCGGGCGGCGGCAAGGACGACGACGACCGCGACGACGATTAGGCCGCGCTGAGCTTGCAAGGAGAACCCGCATGGCGCCTGTCAAGAAACCCGGATCGCAAGCGGCCGGCCTCAACCTGGTCGTGACCACCGCCTCGCTCGCCCTGACCCTCGGCGGCTGGGGCCTGATGACCGCCAACGAGCTGGAGGCGTCCGCGCCGCCAGCGCCGACGCCGATCGCCCAGCCGCTCCCGAGCGAAGCCCCGGCGGCGGCGCTGGCCCTGTCGCCCATCCCGACCCTGGTGCCCCTGCGCGAATTGACGCTGCCGGCCCGCCAGCCCGCCGCCGCTCCCCGCCAGCCTGCGCAGCCAGCCCGCCAGCCCGCAGCCGCGCCTCGCCAACCGGCAGCCCCGGCCCGCCAGCCTGCGGCCGCCCCGCGCCAGCCCGCCGCCCCGGCGCCCCAGCCGGTCACCAGATCGAGGTCATCGCAATGAGCGTCATGCAGCGGCACGAATTCCGGGCCATGGGCTGCCAGATCCTGGCGGTGATCGACCGGCCGGATCCGGCGCTGACCGAGCGCCTGCTGGCGGCCGAGGGCTGGTTCGCCGATTGGGAGCGCCAGCTGAGCCGCTTCCGCCCCGACAGCGCGCTGGCGCGACTCAACCGCGACGGCTCGATCAGCCAAGCGCCGGACGCGCTCTGGGAGGTCGTCGGCCTGGCCCTGCGCCTGGCCGAGCGCTCCGACGGGCTGCTCACGCCGACCATTCTGCCGGCGCTGATCGCCCACGGCTACGACCGGCCCTTCGACCAACTGGCCGGCGCCGTCGCTCCCGGCGCCGGGCTGGACGCGACGGCCGGGCATCCGCTTGTGGGTGACTGGCGCGCGATCCGGCTCGATCCGGCGACTCGCTCGATCGCGCTGCCCGCAGGCGTGGCGCTGGACCTTGGCGGCTGCGCCAAGGGCTGGGCGGCGGACCAGGCCATGCGCCGGCTCGCGGAAGCCGGCCCGGCGCTGGTCGACGCCGGCGGCGACGTGGCCATCAGCGGCCCGACAGCCGGCGCCGATGGAACGCCCGCCCGCTGGCCGATCGCGATCGCCGACCCGCGCCGGCCCGAGGCCGATCTGGCACTCCTGATGCTGCGGGGCGGGGGCGTCGCCACGTCGGGGAGCGATTATCGCCGCTGGCGCTCCGAGGCCGGCTGGCAGCACCATCTGATCGATCCGCGCACCGGCCGCCCCGCCGACACCGACCTGCTCTCGGCGACGGTGATCGCGCCCGACGTGCTCCAGGCCGAAGCGGCGGCCAAACTGGTCTTTTTGCGCGGCGCCGCCGCCGGCATCGCCTGGCTCGATCAGCAGCCCGGCTGCGCCGGCGTCGCGGTGGCGCTCGACGGCGCGATCCATCCCAGCCAGCGCTATCCCGCGTTCCTGTGGGGCGCCGCTCCCGACGAGGTGCGATATGAGTGACGACAAAGCCGCCCGCTTGGCCGCGATCCGCGCCGCCAACGCCAAAAAACGCAACGCCGAGCCGGCGGCCGAGCCGGTCGCCGAGCCGGTCGCCGAGCCGGTCGCCGAGCCGGCTGCCGAGGGCGATGCGACGGACACGTCCACCGATGCCACCACCGGGCACGCGGTGCTGTTCCAGGCCCCGGTGGTCACCACCACCCGACGGACGCGCAAGAAGGCGGCCCCGGCGCCTGCCGCCGAGCCGGCCGCGGGCTCCGATGCGGCCGAGTCCGCCGAG
>DASWWB010000379.1:0-1859 GCA_036406115.1 Herpetosiphonaceae bacterium | reverse complement strand
GCGCCAGGTCAGCCCGGAGCTGACGGCGCGCCACGCGCTGGCGCCGCTGCCCGCCGCCAATCCCGCCGCCGCCCGCCGCTTTATGCCGGACAACGTGCTGGGCCTGCGCGCCGAGGGCGAGTTCCGCCAGGTCGTCTCGGTGTTCCTCAACCTGCGCGAGCTGCCGGCGGGCGCGGAGGGCGATGCGTTTCTGGCGCGCTTTTTCGCGCTGCTGGAGCGCCACGGCGGCTATCTGTGCCGGATTGGCAGAATCGGCGCCCAAGACGACGGCGCCACCGCGCTGCTGTTCTGGGGCGCCCCGGTCAGCTTCGAGCACGATCTGCGGCGGGCGCTGGATTTCCTCGCCGAGCTGCGGCGCGAGTCGCCGGCCCCGCTGCGGGCCGGGGTGACGAGCCAGCTGGCCTACGCCGGGTTTGTCGGCGCCGACATCCACGCCGAGTACACCTGCTACGGCGCGGCGGTCAATCTGGCGGCGCGGCTGATGGTGCGGGCGGAGTGGGGCGAGGCGCTGCTGGACGAGGACGCCGCGCACCAAGCCCGCGCCACCCATCGCTGCTTGCCGCGCGGGGCGGTCCGGCTCAAAGGCTTCGCCGCCGAGCAGCCGGTCTTCGCGCTCCAGGACAGCAGGGATTGGCGGCCCGAGCCCGAGCGCGAGCTGGTCGGCCGCGGACGCGAGCTGGGGCGGCTGCGCGAGCTGCTGGCGCCGCTGCGGGCCGGCCGGGGCGCGGGGACAATCCTGGTGACCGGCGAGGCGGGCATGGGCAAAAGCCGGCTGCTGGCGGCGGCCCGGGAGGGCGGCCCGGTGGCGTGGCTGCGCTGCCAGGCCGATCAGGTGGCGCGCGAGTCGCTGCATCCGTTCCGCGCCTTCCTGCGTCACCACTTCGCCTTTTCGCTGGAGCTGAGCGGCGACGAAAACCTCGGCCTGTTCCAGTTCGGCATGGAGTCGCTCGGCGCCGCCGTGCCCGATCCGGCGCTGCGCCGCGAGCTGGAGGCCGCCGCGCCCGCCCTGGCCGGGCTGCTCGACCTGCCCTGGCCCGATCAACCGCCCGCCGGGAACGGGGACTCGCTTGCGGGTGCGTCTCCGGCGCCGGAAGGCCAGGAGCGGTTTGCCGCCGCCGTCAACGCCCTCAAAACTCTGTTCAAAGCCGAAAGCCTGTGCCAGCCGGTGGTGGTCGAGGTCGAGGACGGCCACTGGCTGGACGGCGACTCGCTGGCTTGCCTGCACCACCTTGGCCGCAACATCGCCGACTATCCCCTGGCGATCGTGGTCGCCGCCAGGGAGGCGCCGGCAGGATTGGCCGCCGCCGGCCAATCAATCCCGACCATCACCCTGCGCCCGCTCGACGCCGCCGAGCTGGCGCAGCTGGCGGCCCAAGTCCTGGGCGGGCCTGCCAGCCGCGAGCACCTGGTGGCGCTAGCCGAGCGCTCGGAGGGCAATCCGTACCTCGCCGAGCAGCTGCTGCTGGCGGATATGGACGATCAGATCGCCGACGCCCGGGTGACGACGCAGCACGACGACGACAGCGGCCTGCCGGCGACCGCCCGGGCCCTGCTGACGGCCCGCATCGACCGGCTTGAGCCGGCGGTGCGCCACGCCGTCCAGGTCGCGGCGATCCTGGGCCGCGAGGTCGCGCCCGAGCTGCTGCGCGCCATGCTTGACAACGATCCCGCGCTGCCGGATCAGCTGCGGGCGGCGGCGGCGGCCGGCATCTGGCAAGCGACGGCCGCCGGCCAGCTCCTGTTCAGCCATGATTTGCTGCGCGACGCCGCCTACGATATGCAGCTGCGCTCCTGGCGCCGGCGCATGCACGGGCGGGCCGCCGCGCTGCTGGCGCCTGCCGGCGAGCCGGGCCTGGTCG
>DASWWB010000378.1:0-8196 GCA_036406115.1 Herpetosiphonaceae bacterium | reverse complement strand
GCGCTGGGCCAGGGCCGCGCCTTTGATCGCCAGATTGTCGGCCTCCGACCCGCCGCCGGTGAAGACAATCTCCTTGCGCCGGGCGTTGATGATCTGGGCGACGGTCTCGCGGGCTTCGTCCAGCGCCTCCAGCGAGGTCCGTCCCAGCCGGTAGATGCTGGAGGCGTTGCCGAAGCGCTCGCTGAAATAGGGCAGCATAGCCTCGACCACCCGCGGATCGGTGGGCGTCGTCGCCGCGTGATCAAGGTAAATCATTTCCGGGGCCATGTCGCCTCCTCTTGGGGCTCGCGCGCGCGCGCCGGTTTTCCGAAAAAATTGTACCCCCGGGCCAGGGGGGCGTCAAGGAATGGGGGATCAGGGATCAGGGGTCAGGGATCAGGGGTCAGGGATCGGGAGCGGTGCGCACAAGGTTGGGATACGCTTTGGAAGGCGCCCGCCCTTCCTCCGTCCGGCCTGACCCCTGATCCCTGACCCCTCAATCGCACATTGCGAAATATGGTACAATCGCACACCAAGCGCGACCACAGCGATGCGATTGCTTAACAAGGAGGTTAGCGATGAAGCTGGAGCGTAATCTGGGCTTTGAGCTGCAACGGGCGACGGAGGCGGCGGCGCTGCGCTCGGCCCGCTGGATGGGCCGGGGCGAGAAAGAGGAGGCCGACCAGGCGGCGGTCGACGCGATGCGTTTCGCGCTTGACACGACCGACATGGACGGGATCGTGGTGATCGGCGAGGGCGAGAAGGACGAGGCGCCGATGCTCTACATTGGCGAGCAGGTCGGCAACGGCAACGAGCCCAAAGTCGATATCGCCGTCGATCCGGTCGAGGGCACGACCCTGCTGGCCCAGGGCATGCCCGGCGCGATCGCGGTGGTGGCGGTGGCCGAGCGCGGCTCGCTGTTCAATCCGCCCGGCATCGTCTACATGAACAAGCTGGCGGTCGGCGAGGAGGCCCGGGGGGCGGTCGACATCGACGCCCCGGTGGCGGAGAACATCCGCAACGTGGCCAAGGCCCTGAAGAAAAACGTCGACGATGTGACCGTCGTCATCCTGGACCGGCCGCGCCACGCCGATCTGGTGGCCCAGGTCCGCGAGACCGGCGCCCGGATCAAGTTCCTGTTCCACGGCGACGTGGGCGGCAGCATGATGCCCTCGATGATGGTCTCGCCGGCCGACATGCTGATGGGCATCGGCGGCGCGCCTGAGTCGGTCATCTCGGCCTGCGCGATGAAATGCACCGGCGGCGAGATTCAGTGCAAGCTCTGGCCGCGCAACGACAAGGAGCGCCAGCTTGCCGTCGCCAACGGCCTGGATCTTGATAAAGTGTACACGACCAACGATCTCGTGAAAGGGGAAAATGTCTTTTTCGCGGCCACCGGCATCACCACCGGCGAGTTCCTGAAGGGCGTACAGTTCTTCGGCTGGGGCGCCACCACCCATTCGCTGGTGATGCGCTCGGCCTCGGGCACGGTGCGCTACATCGAATCGCGCCACCGCTGGGACAAGCTGATGCGGATCTCCGGCCTGCCCTTCGACGAGCGCTAGCCGCTGAGCTGGGTTTTACCGTGCATTAAACTTTCCGCCCGCCAACCCCCGCCGCAGCGTGCATAATCTTGACGCGTATGGTATACTGAGGGCGACGTTACAGGGTTCCTCGCCTCACACGTCGCCCAGCATCTTCATCAGCCAGATGGAACAAGATTGCATTTCCCCTCCATGATATCAAACGCATCACGCCTGAGCATGGGCAATGCCGGGTATTGGATACGCGCATCGACTTAAGAGAATCATCTTCATCGGTTTACGTATGCGTTGGCACAATCGTCCTGAAAACCGTGGCGTTTCCGCGCGTCTGGTTTTCCCGGGGTGCCGGCGTCCCATGAAAACTAACAGGAGGATCGCACGGTGGTAAACCTTGCTGAACTAGAAACAAGAACCCTGACTGATCTGCAAGATATGGCCAAAGAGCTTGATATTTCAGGCTACAGCCGTTTGAAAAAACAGGACCTGATTTTTAAGCTGATCCAAGCCCAGACCGAGCAGGCGGGCAATATTTTTAGCGCGGGTTTCCTGGATATTGTCTCCGACGGCTTCGGCTTCTTGCGTGGCGAGCGCATGCTGCCCGGCCCCGACGATGTCTACGTGTCGCAGTCGCAGATCCGCCGCTTCGGCCTGCGCACCGGCGACCGCGTCTCGGGCCAGATCCGCCCGCCCAAGGAGAGCGAGCGCTACTACAGCCTGCTGCGGGTCGAGCTGATCAACGGCATGGACCCCGAGTCGGCCCGCAAGCGCCCCAACTTCGAGAAGCTGACCCCGATCTTCCCCAACCAGCAGTTCATGCTTGAGACCGAGCCCAATATCCTCTCGACCCGCCTGGTTGACCTGGTGGCGCCGATCGGCCGCGGCCAGCGCGGCTTGATTGTCTCGCCGCCCAAGGCGGGCAAGACGATGCTCATGAAGGCGATCGCCAACGGCATCACCTCGAACTACGAAGACATCCACCTGATGGTCCTGCTGATCGGCGAGCGCCCCGAAGAGGTCACCGACATGCGGCGCTCGGTGCGCGGCGAGGTGATCGCCTCGACCTTCGACGAGCCGGTCGAAGATCACACCAAGGTTTCCGAGATGACCCTCGAGCGCGCCAAGCGCCTGGTCGAGGGCGGCCAGGACGTGGTCATCCTGATGGACTCGATCACCCGCCTGGCCCGCGCCTACAACCTCGACATGCCGCCCTCCGGCCGCACCCTGACCGGCGGTATCGACCCCGTCGCCCTGTACCCTCCGAAGCGCTTCTTCGGTGCCGCCCGCAACATCGAGAGCGGCGGCTCGCTGACGATCATCGCCACCTGCCTCGTCGACACCGGCTCGCGCATGGACGATGTGATTTATGAGGAGTTCAAGGGCACCGGCAACATGGAGCTGCACCTCGACCGCCGCATGGCCGAGCGCCGCATCTACCCGTCGGTCGATGTCTCGCGCTCCTCGACCCGCCGCGACGAGCTGCTGCTCAACGCCGATCAGCTGCGCCAGGTCTGGACGCTGCGCCGCATGGTCAGCATGCTGGGCGAGAACGAGGGCACCGAGCTGGTCCTGACCCGCATGGCCAAGACCCGCACCAACGAGGATTTCCTCCAGACGCTCAACAAAAACATGTAGCGCCCGCCCGCCGCCGGGCGCCCGCTTGCCGCCGTCCCGCCAATCCGGCGGGGCGGCGGCGTTTTAGCTCCTGGCGCCGAACTTGCGCTATCATGTCGGCAGTATCTTTGTTGCAAGGGATGAGGCATGACCGACCTTTCAGGGCTGCTGCTGCGCGCCGCCAGCCCGGACGACGCCGACGCCATCGTCGCGCTGACCCGCCAATCCTATCAGGCCAACCACGACCACACCGGCCTCTACGGCTACGTCTACAAAGAAACCGCCGCCACGCTGCGCGAAAGCGTCGCCGCCCAGGGCTGGCAGCCGCTGCTGGCCGAGCTGGACGGCGAGCCCGTCGGCTGCGTGCGCATCAGCTGGGCCGATCCCGAGCGGATCAATCTCTGGCGGCTTGGCGTGCGGCCCGACATGCAGGGCCGCGGCATCGGCCGCCAGCTCATCGACGCCGTCGAGCGCTGGGCCGCCGCCTGGGGCCGGCCCTGGGTGACGCTCGGCGCGCTGGAGGCCTCGCCCGAGAACCAGGCGCTGTACGAGCGGCTGGGCTACCAGCCGTTCGGCCGCAAGGAGATGGACAGCGCGCCCGGCAATTTCTACACGCTGCTGCGCAAGCCGATCCCGCGCCCGGCCGCCAATCCGACCGTCGCCCGCTACGAGGAGATCGCCGAGGACTACCAGCGGCGGCGCGGCGCCCCGGCGCCCTGGATGGACCGGTCGCTGGCGGCTCTGCGCCGGATCCTGCCGCCGCCGGCGCGGATCCTGGACCTCGGCTGCGGCCCCGGCCGCGACGCCGCCTTCCTGCGCGAGGCCGGCTATCGGGTCGTCGGCCTCGACGCGACCGCCGCGATGCTGCGGCTGGCCGCCCGGAGCGGGGCGGATCTCATCAGGGCCGACAGCCGGGCGCTGCCGCTGGCCGATGGCGCGCTCGACGGCGTCTGGGCCAGCGCGTCGCTGCTGCATCTTCGGCGGGCCGAGCTGATGATCGCCCTGGCCGATGTGCGGCGGGCGCTGCGGCCTGGCGGCGCGTTTCACATGTCGCTCAAACAGGGCAGCGGCGAGGCGCTGAACGACGGGCGGCTGTTCGGCTTCTACGGGCCCGACGAGGCGGCGCGGGCGGTGCGCGGCGCCGGCTTCGCGATCGCCGAGCAGTGGGTCGAGAGCGACGAGCGGCCCGGCGCGCCGGATTGGATCCATATCGTGGCCCGGCTGGAGCCGCCAGCGCCGGAGCCTGTCGCGGCGGAGGCCAGCCTGCCGGCCGCCAGGGAGTAGCCATGACCTCGTTCGTCAAGCGCGCGCTGAGCCGCTGGTGGTTCGCCTGGGGCCAGAGCACCACCTACTGGGCCAATCGGATGGTCTCGCCCCGGCTCTACGAGGAGGCGGTCGGCTCGTTCACCAGGGCGACGGAGTATGATCCGGCCTGGCCGCGCCC
Source organism: Herpetosiphonaceae bacterium (assembly GCA_036406115.1). Lineage (GTDB taxonomy): Bacteria > Chloroflexota > Chloroflexia > Chloroflexales > Herpetosiphonaceae > DASWWB01. Next base: position 3,618 of record DASWWB010000378.1, on the reverse strand, counting down.
GCTGCTGCGCCGGGGCACGATCCGCGGCCGGGAGCTGGCCGACTACGCCGGCGCCGTCCGCGACCTGACCCGGGCGATCGAGCTGGCGACGCAGTCACCCGAGCCCTATCTCCAGCGCGGGCTGCTCCACGCCTTTCACGGCCTCCACGCCGCCGAGCGCGCGATCGATGATTTCGAGCGCTTCCTGGAGCTGGCTCCCGCCCACTCCTGGCGCGACGAGGCCCGCCAGCAGATCGGCCGCCTCCAGGCCGAGCTGGCCGAGCGGAAGCTGACGGAGAGCTTGGGGCGGTAGGGAGCTATCGGCTGTCAGCTATCAGCTATCGGGCCGGCTGAGAGGCGTTGTGCGCCGCTTAGCGTTTGCGGGGAGCGCGCGGCCAGCTTATCAGGATCAGGCGGGCGGCGCAGCTTGACGCCGGCTCGCCGCCCATCGAGGCCGCGACAACCGTTGGCGGCGCATCCTGACAGCTGACAGCTGACACCTGATAGCTCCTCATGGAAACGTGCTATAGTGCTCGCACAGCCCGGTGAACGCCAGCGGCCCGCCGCCTAGACAGGGAACCATTATGGCCCGTATCCAATCGATCGCCACCGCCGTGCCCGCCTACGAAGTGCCGCAGGCGGCGGTGCAGCAGCGCGTCCGCGAGCATTTCGCGCCGGCTTTCCCCAACATCGACCACTATCTGCCCGTCTTCCGCCACGCCCAGATCGACACCCGCTTCATGGTCCGCCCGCTGGAGTGGTGGGATGAGCAGCGCACGTTCGGCCAGTGCAATCAAGTGTTCGTCGAGGAGGCGCTGGTGCTGGGCCGCCAAGCGATCGAGCGCTGCCTGGCGCCGCGCGGATTGTCGCCGCAGGATATCGACCATCTGCTGGTGGTGACGACGACCGGCCTGGCGGCGCCGAGCCTCGACGCGCTGCTGATCCATGAGCTGGGCATGGGCCGCCACACCCGGCGCACGCCGATCTGGGGCCTGGGCTGCGCCGGCGGGATCGGCGGGCTGGCCAGGGCCGCCGAGTACGTGCGGGCCGAGCCGACCCACCGCGCCCTGCTGCTGAACGTGGAGTTCTGCTCGCTGACCTACCTGGCCGCCGATCTCTCCAAGCGCAACCTGATCGCCACCTCGCTGTTCTCGGACGGCGTGGCGGCGGTGCTGGTCGAGGGCGCCGAGGTCGCGCCCGCCGGCGAGCGGCCCGCGCCGGTGCGGGTGGTCGACACGCTGAGCACGCTGTATCCCGGCACGCCCGAGATCATGGGCTGGAACATCGTCGACGGCGGCTTCGAGGTTGTGTTCTCCTCGCGCATCCCGGGGATCGTGCGCGATCAGTTCCCGCCGCTGCTGCGCGAATTCCTGGGCCGCCATGGCCTGGAGCAGGGCGACATCGGCCGCTACCTGCTGCATCCCGGCGGCGCCAAAGTGATCGGCGCCTACCAGGAGGCGCTGGGCCTTGATCCCGCCCAGCTGGCGGTGTCGCGCTCGGTGCTGCGGCGCTACGGCAATATGTCCTCGGCGACGGTCTTTTTCGTGATGGAGGAGGCGCTGCGCGAGCAGCCGCTGGCCCCCGGCGAGTATGGTATCCTGGCGGTGTTCGGCCCCGGCTTCAGCGCCGAGCTGGCGCTGGTGCGGGGCGAGTGAGGCGGCTGCCAGTCCCGCCGGAGCGGCGGGTTTCCTGCGGAGAGTGCGATGACTACTGAGAACCAAGCCAGCTACGAGGCGCTGTACGCCGAGCTGGAGTCGACCGTCGCCCGGCTGGAGTCGGGCGAGCTGCCGCTGGACGAGGCGCTGGCCTGCTACGAGCGCGGCGTGGCCCTGACCGCAGCCTGCCAGCAGCTGCTGGACGCCGCCGAGCTGCGCATCCAGCAGCTGAGCAACGGCGAGCTGACGCCCTGGCGGGGCGACGATGTTTAGCGAGCTGAACGCGCCGGCCAATCGGCGCAAGCGCGGCGTGCTGATCGGCTCCTGGCTGCTCCACGCCGCCCTGTGGCTGGCGTTCGCGCTGTTCGCGCTGATGCTGCGCGGGGCTGTCCTCGCCGAGACCCCGCTGCTGCGGGCGGATCCGTCGGATGTGCTCCTCCGCGTGCAGCAGGATCAGCTCATCGCCCAAGGCCAGGCCCTGAGCCGTTTTTTCATCTTCGGCTGCATCCTCTGCCTCGGCCTCGGCGCCATGGCGCTGGTCTGGGCTTGGCAGCTCGCCCATCAGCGGCTGCGGGCCTGGCGCGTCGGCATCGCCTGGCTCGGCCTGGAGTACATGGCATTCTGCGCGGTGGGGAAGCTGATCTCCTCGGCCGCGACGCCCCAGGGCGACGCCCAGCCCAGCCTGCTGTCCGGCGACCAGCGCTGGATGATCGGCTTCCTCGTGCTGCAAATGCTGGTGATGTTCGCGATTCCGTTCATCCACCTGTGGGCGCGCCGGGCCTACGAGCTGCGCCCCGGCGAGCACAGCGACGCCCAGCGCTTCAAGTGGTGGCTTGAGGCGCTGGGCGAGCGGCTGATGCGCCGGCTGTTCAAGCGCCAGCAGCCCCAGCCGCCGATCAGCGACCAGCGGCCGGCGCCGCCGCCCATCCCCGAGGATATCGAGCGGCGGCATATGTGGCCCTCGGCCCCGCTGCCGCCGGCCTCCGACCTACCGCCCGACGATCATTTCCGCTCGTAGCGGCGCAGGGTCAGGCCGTCGGGCAGGCTGTCGCCGAGCAGCCCCTGCTGCTCCTCGGGCAGCGTCTCCTCGCTCGGGATCGTCACCACGCTCGGGTCGCCGTCCGAGGTGAATTTCAGCTCGGGGCGCTCCTCGAACAGCGGGAACCAGTAGTCAAGCTCGCTGGCCACGGCCTGGGTCCGGCGGATATGGTAGCGGTTGAAGTTGCGCGAGAACGGCGAGGGGCTGGCGCCGCCGGCCACCTCGGCCGCCGCCGCGAAGGCATACTTCACGCCCTCTGACTCGCCCTTTTCCAGCAGCGACTCATCTTCCGGGTACATGCCCAGCGGCAGGCTCAGGCTGGTCACTTTGTAGCCGTCGCCGATCCGCTCCTCCAGCTCCTTGGTCGAGAATGCCAGCTGCCACTGGATCTGATCGGCGTCGGCCAGGTCCAGCCGCAGGTGGGTGTAGGTGTGCGAGCCGACCTCGCCGCCCAGCTCGACGATCTCCTTCAGCTTGCGGGTGGCCTCCTCGGGCTGGCCGAACAAGACCCGCTCCGGCACGTCCACGTCGATCAGCGGGAAGAAGACGCCGACCGCTGGGAAATCGGGGTTTTCGGCGGCGAACGCCTGCATGATGCCCATCGCGGAGGTCGGGTCGACTTTGCCGTCGGGCAGGTAGCGGAACTGGCCGTCAGACGAGTCGTCGAAGGTCAGGACGACCGGCGACTTGCCGGCGGGGATGTCGATTGCGCCGTTGGCCAGGTCGCGGAACGTGATCGGGTAGAAGTTGTTTTTGTGCAGCCACTCCAGGTCGCTGCGGACGCCGGCCGGCGAGCGGCTGTACTGGGCGTCGGGCTCCTCGATCAGATGGTATTCGAGGACCAGCACCCAGCCCATCTCGTTGGGCTTGATCCGGGCCAGGTCGGCCTCGCTCAGGCCGGCCGGGGTCGGCTCGGGCGTGGCGGTCGCGGTCGGCTCGGGCGTG
>DASWWB010000377.1:0-2122 GCA_036406115.1 Herpetosiphonaceae bacterium | reverse complement strand
GACGCCTGGGCGCGGAGAATGAGCAGCATGCCGCTGGCGAGCATCGGGCCGGCGCCCAGGCAGGCGGCCTCGTCAAGCGCTTCGGCGGCACCGGCGACGCCAAGGCTCATGCGCGCCGCGGCCTGGCCGGCGGCGATCCAGGCCCGCTCCAGCGGCGTGGCGGGCTGGGCGGCGGCAAGCAGCGGCAGCAGCTCGCCGAGTCGGCGGAGATCGGCCAGCTGGCGGGCGATCAGGGACTGCATGGCCAGCGCGAAGCAGAGCGCGCCGCCCTCGATCACGCCGGCGCGCTGGCACTCGACCTCCGCCTGCTCGAAACAGCGGCGGGCGGCCGGCCAATCCTGCGCGGCGGCGGCAATCTCGCCCTGGACCGCCAGCGCGCCGGCGATCTCGCGGCCGCGGCCATGGCTGAGGGCCAAGTCGAAGGCCGACTGGGCGAGGTCCCTGGCTTCGCCGGGCCGCCCGGCGTTCAGCGCCACCAGGGCGCGCAGGCCGAGCGTGCTGGCGAGATCGGGCGGCGCGCCGAGCTGGGTCCAGACCTCCTGGGCCAGCCGCAGCGTGCGCTCGGCGAGCAGATAGCGCCCGAGGCGGGCGGCAGCGTTGCCGAAATCGTGCAGGGCGAGGCCGAGCAGCCTGCTGGGGCCGCCGGCGCGGGCCAGGGCGGCGGCCTGCTCCAGCGCCAGCAGCGCCCGGTCGTCGGCGCCCTGGAACACCAGGCCGATGCCGTGGATGCGCAGCGCCCGGGCCCGGTCCAGCGGCGGCGCTGACGGATCGGCCAGATAGGGCAGGACCAGCGCGTCGGCGCTGGCGTACTCGCCGCGAACCTGCTCCAGGCCGGCCTTGCAGAGCGCCAGCTCGCGGGCGGCGGCGGGATCCAGGGCCGGATCGGCGAGGCTGCCGTCGAGTGCCAGGACAGCGGGATCGTAGGCGCCCTGGTCGGCGAGGCAGCGGGCCAGCGCCAGGCTCAGGCGCGGGCCGCGCAGGGCCGGCGGGATCAGGGCGATCCAGGCGGCCAGCTCGGGGGCGCGGCGGGCGGCCCGCAGCTCGTCGGCGCGCGCCAGGAGCAACGCGCCCAGCTCGGCCCAAGACTGGGCGCCGGCCAATTCCGCCACCGCCGCCGCCACGTCCCGCGCGGGACCGGGCTGGGGCTCGGAGACACGAGGAGTCGTCATAGCATCATCCCTGATAGGCCAAGCGGAAATTGATTTGGGCCGGATGCTATCATGGGCGACCGGAACGCCCTAGTGCAATATCTCATCGCCTGCACAGGCAAAGCGGGAGCGCGACATGAAGATCATTCTGGCCGCGGTGGAGGCGCCGCTGGCGGCGGCGTGGCGACGGATCTGCGGGGACCTGCCGGGGGTGGCCGTGCATGAGGGCTCGATCCTCGACTGCCCGTGCGAGGCGGTGGTCAGCCCGGCGAACAGCTTCGGCTTCATGGATGGCGGGATCGACATGCTCTACAGCCGCTTCTTCGGCTGGCATGTGCAGGAGCGGCTCCAGCGGCGCATCAGCGCGGCCTGGCATGGCGAGCTGCTGGTGGGACAGGCCGAGATCGTCGCCACCGATCACGAGCGCATCCCCTACCTGATCGCGGCGCCGACGATGCGGGTGCCGATGATCCTGCGCGACAGCGTCAATCCGTACCTGGCCTGCCGGGCGGCGCTGCTGTTGGCGCGCCACGGCAGCTTCGGCGACGGGCCGCACGCCGGGCAGCCGCTCAGCGCGGTGATCGAGACCATCGCCTTCCCGGGGCTGGGCACCGGCGTCGGGCGGGTCAGCCCGGAGATCTGCGCGCGCCAGATGCGGGCGGCGATCGAGGGCGTCCTGGTCGCGGCGCCGCCCTACCCGCGGACCTGGGACGACGCCCAGGCGCGCCACCAGGGCCTGTACCGCGACCAGATCCGCGATCTCCAATATGAGTGAGCGCCGCGCCCGGGGCGGGCGCGGCGCTGCGGGACCCGCTCCGGGCTAGTCGGCCAGCTCGGCCAGCTCGCTGTCAACCAGCCGGGCCAGCTCGCCGACCGTGGCCGGATCGAAGGCGAAGCGGGCGCCGGCGGCGGCGAACAGCTCGGGCAGCGGCGCGGTGTCGCCGAGGGCCAGCGCGGCGCGGTACTTGGCGACC
>DASWWB010000376.1:0-4240 GCA_036406115.1 Herpetosiphonaceae bacterium | reverse complement strand
GCGCTACATCGCCAGCATCGGCCGCGACACCGGGCTCCACCCGGACTTCGGCGCCGGCCTGTACGACGGCGGGCCGATCGGCATCCCGTTCGTCGTCGTGCCGCAGAATCAGGCGATGGTGCCCATCAACTGGACGGCCTACGGCGACGAGAGCGACCCCGGCCCCTATCCGATCCCGCCGAACGCGCCGATCGAGGGCGGCAACCGGCCCCGCGAGGAGAACGACGGCGACCGCCACGTCTTGGTGGTGCGCCAGGGCGAGTGCAAGCTCTACGAACTCTATCGCTCATTCCCCACGAGCCAGGGCTGGGACGCCGACTCGGGCGCGGTCTACGATTTGCGCTCCAACGCGCTGCGGACCGACGGCTGGACCTCCGCCGACGCCGCCGGCCTGCCGATCCTGCCGGGGCTGGTGCGCTACGACGAGGTCTCCTCCGGCGAGATCCGCCACGCCATCCGCTTCACCGTCGACCGGACCCGCGAGTCGTATGTCTGGCCGGCGCGCCACCAGGCCGGCGAGAGCGGCTCGCTCGACCTGCCGCCGATGGGCCAGCGCTTCCGGCTCAAGGCCGACTTCGACATCTCGGGCTTCTCGCCCCACGTCCAGGTGATTTTGCGGGCGATGCAGCGCTATGGCATGATCTTAGCCGACAACGGCTCGGACTGGTACGTGTCGGGCGCGCCCGACGACCGCTGGGACAACGACGTGCTGCATGAGCTTGATGATGTCACCGGCGCTGACTTCGAGGCCGTCGATGTCTCGGGCTGGCAGGCCGAGCCGGACTCGGGCCGGGTGATCGATGCGATCGCGCCGGACGACGGCATGACCGTCACGCCGGGCGGCGCGGTGCAGGGCCAGCAGGTCTCGTTCGCCATCCAGATCATCGGCACCAACCAGCCTGTCGGCCTGCAAAACGTCATCCCGAGCGGGCTGGCCTACGTGGCCGGCAGCCTAACGACGACGCCCGCCAGCCCGGCGGCGACCTACAGCGGCGGCGCGGTCAGCTGGAGCGGCGGCCTGCCCGACACGCAGGTCGTGACTATCCGCTACCGGGCGACGGTGGACACGGCGGAGCGGCGGCGGATCGTCAGCGACGCCAGGCTCGACCACGGCTCCCAGCCCCGCTTTCGCAGCGTGGCGCTCATCGCCAACCCGCTCCAGCTGGCGCTGCCGCAGGTCCGCTTCGCCGGCCGCTGATCAGAGCGCCTGAAGCTCGCCGGAGCGGGCGCTGCCGCTGGGAGGACGATATGTACGAGCCGCCGCCGCCAGACCATCAGCCCCAAAGCCTTGCCTACGGATGCGGGCTGCTGTTCGTGTTTGTCGGCGGCGCCATTGCCACGGCGTGCCTCTGGCTGTTGCTGGCCCGCTAGCGGATCGCTGCGCCGGCGCCGCCGATCTGCGGTACACTGGGGCGCTGCTTGACAGCGCGACAGATGATTTCGCGCCGCCGGCTCATCAGCCGGCGGCGTCCTAGTTTGCGATGGATTCGAATGAGCGAGATAACCCACACCGAGCCGGCCGAGACGGCGCCGCCGCCAGCCGCCGCGAGCGCCGGGCGCGCGATCGCCCTGGCCGCCGCCCTGATTATGATCGGCAACCTGTCCAGCCGCTTCCTGGGCTTCGTGCGCGACAGCGTGATCGCCGGCCGCTTCGGCGTGACGGTCGAGATGGATCTGTACCGCGTCCTCAGCGCGGTGCCGACCCAGATCTACGATTTCCTGGTCGGCGGCTTGGTTAGCGCCGCGCTGATCCCGGTGCTGAGCGACTACGCCGAGGCCGAGGACTGGCCCAATCTCTGGCGGCTGGTGAGCGCCATGCTGACGCTGCTGGCGCTGGCGCTGGCGCTGATCGGCGGGCTTGTTTGGCTATTCGCGGCGCCGATCAGCCGCTTTATGACCGCCGATCTTGTTACGACGCCGGCGCTGGCCGCCACCGCCACTACCATGCTGCGGGTGATGATTGCGGCGGTGGTGTTCATGGGGCTGTCGGGGCTGCTGACCGGCCTGCTCCAGTCCCAGCGGCGCTTTCTGCTGCCCGCGTTCACGACCAGCGTCTTCAACCTTGGAATCATTGCGGTGGTGCTGCTGGCGGGCGGCTCCTCGATCCAGACCTTGGCTTGGGGCATGCTGGCAGGAGCGGTGGGCCAAATGGTGCTGCAAACGCCGGCCTTGCGCGGCGCGCGGCTGCGCCCCAGCCTCGATCTGAGCCATCCCGGCCTGCGGCGGATCGGCAAACTCTACGCGCCGGTGGCGCTGGGCATCTGCTTCTCGGTGATCGGCACCACAGTGGACCGGCGCTTGGCAGGCTTCGTCGGCGGGGGCGCCGCCACCTACATGGGCTACGCCACCACGCTGATCCAGCTCACGCTGGGCCTGGTCTCGGCGGCGATCTCGCTGGCGATCCTGCCGACGCTCTCGCGGATGGACTCGGCCGGCGACCAGGATGGCTTCCGGCGGGTTTTGGGGATGGGGATCAAAACCGTGCTGCTGCTGATCACGCCGGCGATGGTGATTCTGGCGGTGCTGGGCGAGCCAGTGCTCCGGCTGATCCTCCAACATGGCGTCTTCACCGCCGAGAACACCCGGATCACGGCGCTGGTTCTGCTGATCTACGTGCCGAGCCTGGTGGCGGCGGCCGTCGACCAGCAGCTGATTTTCGCCTTCTATGCCCGCAAGCACACCCTGCTGCCCAATCTCGTCCAGGGCCTGGCGGTCGCCGGCTATTTGATTGTGGCGCTGGCCAGCTACCGGGCCTGGGGCGTCTACGGGCTGGTGGCGGCGAATGTCGTGCAGTGGTTCGTCCACGTCCTGGCGATGATCGTCCTGGCCCACCGCCGGCTCGATGTGTTCGCCGGCCAGGGGCTGGGCGCGGCCCTGGCCAAGCTGCTGGCGGCGGCGGGGGCGATGGCGCTGGTCTGCTGGGGGCTGGTCCGGGTGTTGCCGGCGGCGCCGACCAGGGCCAACGCGCTGCTGGCGCTGCTGGCGGCGGGCGGGCTGGGCAGCCTGGCCTACGGGGCGGTGCTGTGGGGCCTCAAGTTCGACGCGCTGCGGTTTTTCACCGGGGCGGTGGGGGCGCGGCTGCGGCGCGGGCGCTGAGCGGCTGGCGCCAAAACGGCCGGGAGACCGCCGCGCTCAGGCGGCGGCCTCCCGGCCGTTGCGATTCGGGGGCGCCTAGGGCGGGCAGATGCCGCCGGAGCACTCCGGGCCGCGGGCGTAGTGGGCGATGAAAAAGCCCTCGATCGCGCCGATGTCGGCGCTCTCCAGCGTCAGCAGGTAGCCCCAGGAGGCGACGGCGATCAGATTGGGCAGATCCTTGCGCTCGGCGAGGATGATGCGGAAATTGATCTTGCGCATCCGTTTGTAGGCGTCGAACACCTCGATGAACTGCTCGTCGCTCAGCTTGTCGGGGTTGTAGCTGATGACGACGCCGCCGTGCTCCAGATTGTGGACGAACTGCTCGTCGAAGGGCGTCGTGCCCTCGTAGACGCCCCATGCCGCCCAGACCTGCCAGTGCGGGCCGGAGGTCGGCGGATTGGAGTTGTACTCGACCCGCTTGCTGCCCGGCACGTGGTCCTGGGGCAGCTCCTGGATTTTCTGACCGAAATAGGGCAGCGTCATCACGTTGTCCGGCGGCTTGGGCGCGGCGGGCTTTTTGCCGATCGAGCCTTTGGTCAGCGCCGCGAACATGCCGACCTCGGTCGGCTCGCCGCCGGCGAGCGCCTGGACCCGGGCGCCGACCTCGGCGCCGGCGTCGATCCCGTCGACCCAGCCGCGGCCGCCGCCGATGATCTCGCCCTGGTCGTTGAACAGCAGCGCCGTCACCAGGAGATCGCTGACCGTGCGGCTGGCCTGGCTGATCAGCACGCTGCCTGCCGCCGGCTGGCTGCCCTGGACCTCGGCGTTGGCGCCGTAAGACGGATTGGCGATCACCGGCAGCGTCAGGGCCGAATCGACCCCGATCGGCGCGCCGGCGCTGACAGTCACGTCGACAGCGGCCACCTTGGCGCTGGCCGGCACCGCCGCCTCGGCGACGACGCCGAACTCCTGGCCGGGCATCAGCAGATCGAGCGTGTCGGTGACCGTCGTGATCGTCGCGCCCTGGGCGTCCTTGAGCGTGGCCTGGTAGGGGATGTCGGCGAGCGCGATCTCCTGCGAGTTACGCAGCAAGAAGCCGACGACCACCACCCGGCCCTTCTGGCCGAAGCCCTGCTTGGTGACGGTCGGCTGGTTGGCGCCCGCC
>DASWWB010000375.1:0-2148 GCA_036406115.1 Herpetosiphonaceae bacterium | reverse complement strand
ATTTCGCGCTGCGGGCGGCCAGGCCGAGTGCGGCGCCGAGGCCGGCGAGCAGCGCGCCGCCCCGGTCGCCGGCCTCGTGGGCGCGGTCCTTGACCGACTCGGCGGCGCTAGTGGCCGTGTCTTGCAGCCGCTCGCGAGTCTGCTCGACGGCGGCGGTGGTCTGCTTGCGGGCTTTCTTGGCCAGCTTGAGGGCCTGTTTCTGTTCCTTTTTGAGCTGCTTGCCGGCGCGCTTGGTGGCGGCGCCGAGCGCATCGCCCAGATCTTCGGCGCGGTGCTGGAGCTGGTCGATCGCCTCGGCGCCGACGCTGAGCAGCTGATCTTTGACCGTGCGCTTGGGGTGGGTCAGCTCCCACAGGGCGCCGCCGATCAAGGCTCCGGCCAGCACGCCGATCGTCAGGCGCTCGTTCTCATTAGGCTGCATAGATTCCTCCTTCATGCTTCCCGCGCGCTCGCCCGGAGGCGGCGCCGGCGGAAGACTGATAAGCTGGCTCTGCTATCAGCAAGGGGCGTACCGGGGATTGGGGATTGGGGGCCAGGGGTCAGGGGTCAGGGGTCAGGGCCGGCCTCGAAGCCTGGATGGATTTTCTTAGGGCGCGCCTCAGCCAGTCGATTCAGCCTGATCCCCGATCCCCGCAAAATGCGGCGGAGGGCGTGGCGCGGCGCCCGCCCTCACGAAGTCCGGCCTGATCCCCGATCCCTGATCCCCGACTTACCGCTCCGGCACCTCGGCGCTGGGCGGGCCGAGCACGCTGACGGCGATCCAGGCCTCCTGGTCGGGATCGTCGGCGAGGCGGATCCGGTACCACTCGCCCTGCTTTTCGAGCACCTCCAACGTTTCGCCGGCGCGGGCCTGGGCGAGCGGCGTGTTGTTGGTGTTGGGCGCCGGCCGGATATTGGCATTGTCGCGGATCACCGTCGCCGTGATCGGATCGCTGGCGGGGGTGGGCGTGGTTTTGGGCGTGGGCGTCGTAGCGGCCTCGGGGGTCTCCTCCTCGTCCTCCTCGTCGGGAGCCGGGGTGGGGATGATCGGCGTGACGGCGGTGCCCCAGACAGCGGCGGTATTGGTGCTGAGCGTCTCGCGGAAGGCCTGGACCTGCGACGAGGCGAACAGGATGGCCAGCAGCGCGACGGCGCAGAGAATCGCCGTCTTGGCCGGGTCGGTGAGGCGCAGGGCCGTGCTGCGGCGCGACATCTCATTGATCGTGTTTTGGGCGGCGGCGGCGACCGGCTCGCCCCAGCTGGTTTTGCCGCGATCGGAGCGGGCGACGGAGCGCAGCGGGCTGAAGGGCTGGAGGACGCGCCAGTCGCCGGCCTTGCCGATGGCGCGGGCGGCGCTCCAGCGCACATTGCTGTTGGGGTGGCGCAGCGCGTCGGTGAGCGGCCCGCTGGCCCGGCCGTCGCCGATCTGGCCGAGGGCTTCGGCGGCGCGGTAGGCGCGCAGCCATGGCCCGCGCTCGTCGAGGGCGTCGATCAGGGCCGGCACCGCCTGGGCGCCGAGCAGGATCAGCTGGTCCTCGGCCCGGGCGTAGAGATCATCGGCCGGGTTGCCCAGCGCGCTGATCAGCCGGCGAAGTTCTTCGGGGGTGGCGGAGCGCGGCGAGGCGGCGGGGCGGGCGGTGGAGGGCGGCGGCGGCTGCAACGGTCCCGATGGTGGTGTCTGTTCGCTCATGAATGGTCCATTCCTGACAAACGGCCGCCGTCCCCGGACGGCCGTGCTGATTTCGGCGCGGGCCAGCGCTGGAGCAGCGCGGCGAGAATGCCGTGGGCGATCGCCTGCTTGGGCTGGCGCGCCAGGGTGACTGGCTCGCCGGCGGCGGCGTAGATCGTCACTGCGTTGTCGGCGGCGCCCAGCGCGGTGCGGGCGTCGTTGGCGACGATCAAATCGAGGTTTTTGCGCGCCAGCTTCTCGCGGGCGTAGCGCTCCAGATCATCGGTTTCGGCGGCGAAGCCGATCTTGATAAAGTCGTCGCGGCCTGCCAGGCTGCCCAGGATATCCGGGGTGCGCTCCAAGCTGAGCGCCAGCTGCTCGCCGCCGGCGGCAGTTTTCTTGATCTTATGCTCGGCGACTGTCGCCGGCCGATAGTCGGCGACGGCTGCGGCCATGATCAGCACATCGCAGGCCGCGACCGCCCGCTCGACCGCCGCCAG
>DASWWB010000374.1:0-2727 GCA_036406115.1 Herpetosiphonaceae bacterium | reverse complement strand
GGCTGTGCGCCGCAGGCCAGATCGGCGTCATGCCCAGGTCGAAGGCTTGCTTCAGGTCGTAGCCCGTCATCGGGCCGCTCATCGCCAGCAACCCCAGCACGCCGTAGGTGATCGGATAGGCTTCCTGCATCGGTTTGCTCCTCGCTAGCGGCTGTCAGCTATCGGCTATCGGGCCGGCCGCGCCGTCGCAACGGGCGGCTTGGCCGTTCTGCATCAGTCTCGTAGCTTGCCGCTCTGAAATTCGTGCTTGACATCACATATGCGGGGACGATATAATCCATCACGTCATATGACATCCTGTCATATATTCTATCACATCTTCTGCGGAGGCCGATCATGGCACAGATCAAAGCTCACTACTCAACGCTGATCGCCGCGGCGCCGGAAACCATCTACGCTGTCTTCGCCGATTACCACACCCATCATCCCGCCATCCTGCCCAAGCAGTTCTTCGGCCCGCTGGAAGTACTGGAGGGCGGCAGGGGCGCCGGGACGCTCATCCACGTCATCACCAAGTCGTTCGGCAAGGAGAATCACCTGACGATGCGGGTCACCGAGCCCGAGCCCGGCCGCAAGCTCCAGGAAACCGAGGTCGACACCGGCATGCAGACGACCTTCTCGGTCGAGCCCAGCGGGCAGCCGGGCCAGACCCGCGTCGGCATCACGATTGTCTGGGAGGGCAAAAAGGGCGTCGCCGGCTTCTTCGAGCGGCTGCTGATGCCGGCGGGGATGCGCTTCGCCTTCCGCAAGGAGCTTGAGCTGGTGCGGGATTACGTCCGCGAGCAGCGTGTCCTGGCCTAGCGGTGGAGGGAGCTGACTATCAGGTGCCGCAAGCGCCAGTCGGGCGCCGCGCGTTGCCCTGGCTTCAAGGGCTCTGGGTGGCGCTGACGACGATCGCGGCGGCGGGGCTCGCCTGGCTGGCGTTTAACAGCGAGCAAGTTGCTATGAGCCTGCGTTGCGAGGGACCGTCTGCCCTGCTGCCGCCCGGGCCTGCCGGCGCCGCCGCCGGTGCGCTGCTCGCATCCGCGCTGCTGCGGATCGCTTTCTCCGCCCGTCGCCAAGCCGACGAGTTGCGCGCCTACCGCTGGATCGCCTCGCTTCTCTTCTGGGGGCTGGCTGGGGTGACGTTCAGGCTGTGGCTGGCGGCCGACGACGCGGCGTGGAGACTCTGCGTTGTCTTTGAATAGCTAGGACGCGCCGCAGCCGCTCGACGCTGAGCGGCTCCGGCGTTTTAGGTCTGGTCGCGGTCGATCCAGGTGGCGATGCTGGTCGGGGGGCTGAAGGAGCGCAGGTCGCTGATCGCGGTCTCGATGTCGTCGCGCACCAACAGGAACTTGCGGTGGGCGGTGCTGACGAAGCCCTCGGCGAGCATCGAATCGAACAGCGTCAGCAGGGTGTCGTAGAAGCCGGCCACGTTGAGCAGCACGATCGGCTTGGCGTGGATGCCGAGCTGCGCCCAGGTGGTGATCTCGAACAGCTCCTCCAGCGTGCCGAAGCCGCCCGGCAGCGCGATGAAGGCGTTGGCGCGCTCGGCCATCAGGCCTTTGCGGGCGTGCATGCTCTCGACGACGAAGCGCTTCGAGAGCGCTTTGTGCGCCGCCTCTTTCAGGAACAGCGGGTCCGGGATGACGCCCTCGATGTAGCCGCCGGCCTCCAGGCAGCTGTCGGCCAGCGCGCCCATCAGCCCGTGCGACGAGCCGCCGTAGACGATGCCGATCCCCTCGCCCGCCAGCTTCGCGCCCAGATCCCGGGCCGCCTGGAGGTATTCGGGCCGCGTGCCGGCCCGCGAGCCGCAAAACACGCAGACGTTGTAGCTTGGTCGTTGTTCTGGCATAGGTTCCTCGTTATGCTGTGATTGGCGCCAGCGATCGCAGATGGGCCAGCCCTTCCGACACTTCCGGGCGCGGCAGATCGCCGGCGGCCAGCTCGTCGTCGGGCTTGCCCAGGAGCCGATCATACCAGGCTTCGCCGCTCGCGATCAAGGCCGGGCTGGCGCCGTTGATCTCCAGCAGCATGAACAGATAGTCCTCCCCCGCCGCGAACTGTCCCAGCCGCTCGTGCAGCAGCAGGATGCGGTCGAGCAGCGGCCCGTCGATCTCGTATTGCATCAGTTTTTGGAACAGGTCGCTCACTTCGCCGCGATACTCGCCCAGCGCGTGGTCGCGCACGCCGGCCGCCGCCAGGTACAGGTCCAGCGCCCGCCCGTAGCGCCGCCGCCCGTCAAGGTGCTGGTGCTCGTCGATGTCCGCCCGCAGCTTGAAGATGTGCGCCAGCACCATCGCTTTGTCCGGGTCCAGCTCGTCGCGGGTCTCGCTCAGCTTCAGCAGCTCGCCGTCCGGCAGCAGGTCGATGAAGTCCGGCGTCAGGCCGAAAAACTGCTCGCTGGTTTTGTCAAGGGTTTTGCGCAGCTCGTCGAGGTCGCCGTCCTCGCGCAGCCTGACGATCTGCCGCCAGAACAGGCCGAATTGTTCGATGATTCGTTTGACATAATCACGGGACATACAGGTTCCTCTGCAAAGAAGCGCCGATCTCATCGCCGGCGCGCGCAATCGGATCAAAGCGGCCGCCCAGCGCCGGGCCCGGGGCGGGAGCCGCGCCAATCGAGCGGGCTCAGCCGCCCAGCTGGGCCGCCAGCTCGGCCGGGTCGGCGGTCGGCTGCTGGCAGGCCATCCGCACGCAGACGTAGGCTGTCGCCCGGCCGTCGCGCAGCGGGCGCTCGCGCAGCAG
>DASWWB010000373.1:0-7060 GCA_036406115.1 Herpetosiphonaceae bacterium | reverse complement strand
CGCGCGGCCTGTGGGGCGAAAGCGGCCCCGCCGCCCATCTCTGGGCCGAGCGCTGGCTGGGCCGCCCGCTCGAAGCCGACCCGCCGCCCGAGCGGCTCATCCTGCGCTACCTGGCGGCGTTCGGGCCGGCCAGCGTCGCCGACATCCAGAAATGGTCGGGGCTGACCGGCCTGCGCCAGCCTGTCGAAGCGCTGCGCCCGCGCTTGGCGGTCTTCCGCGACGAGCGCGGCCGCGAGCTGTTCGATCTGCCCGAGGCGCCCAGGCCGGATCCCGCGACGCCGGCGCCGGCCCGCTTCCTGCCCGAGTTCGACAACACGCTGCTCAGCCACGACGACCGCACCAGGATCATCGCCGACGAGCACCGGCTGCGCGTGTTCACCATCAACGGCATTATCCGGGGCACCATTTTGGTCGATGGATTTGTCAGCGGCATGTGGGACATCCGCCGCGAACCCGGGGCGGCCACCCTGCGCATCAATCAATTCCGCCCGCTGGCGGCCGCCGACCGCGCGGAGCTAGAGGACGAAGGGCGCCGGCTGCTCGCCTTCGCCGACGCCGACGCCGTCACGGGCGGGATCGAGTGGCGCGAAGACGAGTAGCCCATCATCGAACCCAAAGCGCGGCCCCGCAGACTGATGCGTCTGCGGGGCCGCGCTCGTTGGAGATCAGTCTTCCACCGGCGTGGCGATCCACAGCAGCCGCGGGATGTGGTTGGACTCGTAGAATGAGCGAGCGAACGCCGTGCCGGGACCGCCGAGGATCTCCCAGCGATCGACATCGACCAGCCGGGTGTAGACCAGCGCCGGGTCGGTGGCGATGTTCACGGGATCGACCTGGACCAGCGCGAAGCCGCCGGCCACGCGCCGCAGCCGCAGGGTCGCTTCCACAGCGGGATTGTGCTCCTTGAGATGGGCAAAGACAGTCTTGTTGAGCGACACCTCAAGCGCGCTGCCGACCCGCAGCGTGGCAGGGATGCCCAGCTGATCGTAGGCGCCCTCGTCGAAATACGTGCCGGGGCCGGCGATCTTCGCCCAGGCGCCGCCGGTTTTGCGCAGAAACACCCAGGCCGGATCGACCGCCATCTCCGGCGTGTTGTGCGGCAGCAGGCGGACGCGGGCGTAGGCGCCGTCGACAAATTGGAGGTCAACGTCGAAGGTGAAGCCGTCGGTCTCGTCCTTGTCACGGACCTGCTCGATAATCGCCGCGTCCTCGGCGTCGAGGGCGACGGCGGCCAGATAATCGCTGCCGACGTTGGCGCGCTCGATCCGGTAGTCGGCGGGGTTCTGCAGGTCGTTGGTGAGGATGGTGCGCTCGAAGGCCTGGATGGTGATCGTCCGCTCCTGTCCACCTTTCGTGACCGTGATGCTGCGGGCTTCGGTCAGCGGCAGGCCGAGATCATGGAGCCAGCCGCCGGGGAACAGATCGGCGCGATTGAGGTAGCGCCAGAAATCGCGGGGCACGATATGGCCCGGCGCGTTGGCCAGCCCGGGATCGGACGGGACGAAGACGCCCCGCGCGCCCAGGTCGATCGGCCCTTTGGCGGCGCTGGGCGGCGCGACCCGCCGCTCGGGTGCCGCGTCGGCCTGCAAATCGCGGTAGCTGACGCTGGACGTGTCGCCGCCGATCGGCAGGTCGGCGCCGCGCTCGATCAGCTCGGCGCCCAGCCGGCCGTAGGCGAAGCGCCAGGCGGCGTTGGCGGTGAGCTCAGGGTGGAACTCGATGCGGCCCTTCTCGAAATACTGGGCGTAAAAGCCGTCGGCGGTCTCCAGGCCGCCGCGCGGCCCGCCGAGGACCCGCATGCCGTCTTGCTGGCGGTAGGCGGCGGCGAAGGGCGGGGCGACACTCGCGGCGTGATCGGCGGCGGCGGCGCCCGGCAGCAGCGCGGCGCCGATCAGCGCGGCGCCGATCAGGCGGGCGGCGTTTCGGACAATCATGGCTCCTCCTTGGCTCGGCGGCGGGCGGCGCGAACCTCGTTGTCCGCGCGATCCCGCCTGCTGTATGGCCCCATCGTAGCGCAGCGCCGCGCGCCGGGGCGATTTAACCAGCCAGGCGTCAGGAAGATCAGCTAATTTTCAGCTAGGCGCGCCGCCCGCGGCTCTGCAAAAACCACTCCAGCGCCCCCGCCAGCGAGGAGAAGGTGCGGATCGCGCCCAGATCGGCGCGGAGGCCGACCATGCTCTGGGCCACCTCGGGACGGATGCCGACCAGCGCCACCCGCACGCCGAGCAGCGTCGCGGCGGTCGCGGTCTGGACCAGCGAGCCGACGACCTGGGTGTCGACCACCGGCACCCCGCTGATATCGATCACCACCACCTCGGCCTGGGCGCCGCTGACGCCGCGCAGCACCACATCGACAATCTGCTCGGCCCGCCGCTCATCGATCCCGCCGACCAGCGGCACCAGCACCAGGCCTGGCAGGATCGGCAGCAGCGAGCAGCCAAGCTCGCGCACCGTGCCGGCGAGGGCGCGCTCGCGCTCGTAGGCGCCGCGCAGCTGCTCGCGCTCGTCGAGCAGCGAATCCTCCAACGCCGCCCGGTCCAGCGCCGCGCCCAGAATCGTCAGCCACATCGACATCGTCGCCATGGTCGTCGAGAGCAGGTCGTTGGCCGGGTCGTTGAGCGCCAGCACGCCCCAATCGCGCTTGGGCGTGGTGATCGGCAGGATCACGGCGTAGGTCGGCTGGCCCTCGGCCAGCGAATTGGCGAGGAGCGGCGCCGGGGGGAACTCAGCAGGCGCGAAGGTCGCCCCCTGGCTGATCGGCGCCGCGCCGCTGCGCCAAAACACGCTTTCGGCCCGCAGCGCGCTGTGATCGGCGTCCTCGGCGGCGCCGCCTCCCGGCCACAGCGCCAGGACGCCGGCGTGGATGCCGGTGTGCTCCAGCCAGCCCAGCAGCGCCGACCGGCTCATCTGCTCGGCGGCCAGGACCAGGCTGATGTGGTAGCTTGAGATCACCAGGCGGCTCAGATCGGCGGCCCGGCGGTGCTCCAGCTCCAGGCGGGCGTTGAGCAGCGCGAAGCGCGAGCGCTGGAGCAGATCGTCGCGGCGCTCGGCGGCGGCGATCCGGCCGCTGGCCTGCTCCAGCGCCTGTTGCATCGCAAACAAGGTCGTGGCGCCGCCGTTGACCTGGGCGATCTCGCCCCAGGCGCGCTCAAGATCGGCGGGCTCGGCTCCGGGCGCATCGGCGGCGCTCGCAGCCAGGGCGTCGACCAGCAGCCTCACCGGCAGGGCGCCGGGCACGCTCTGCCGGCCGCCGCCCTGCGGCACCGACTGGGGATAATACAGCAGCCGCAGCAGCTGGCCGGCCAGGGCCGCCCGCCAATCGACGGCGGGATCGACGGCGGCGGCTGCCAGCTCGCGGATGCGCTCGTCGGCGGTCTGGCAGCCGCAGGAGCGGCGCTGCACCAGCGTCGTGGGCATCCAGGTGACGGGCTGCGCGGGCTGCCGGCCGCCGATCAGATCGCTCAGGATGCGGGCGGCCTGGCGGCCCAGCTCGTCGGGCTGCTGGCGGATCGTGGTCAGGGGCGGATGGAAGTGCTGGGCGGCCGGGATATCGTCGAACCCGACCAGCGCCATGTCTTCCGGCACGCGGATCCCGGCCTCGGTCAGGGCGCTGAGCGCGCCGCTGGCATGGGCGTCGGCGGCGGCGACGATCGCGGTGTAGTCGGGCGGCGAGGCCAGGAAGCGGCGCATGGCGCTCTCGGTCTCGCCGGCGGTGTAGCCGTCGATATCCAGCACCCGCGCCGGATCGAACGCCAGCCCGCGCTCGGCCAGCACGGCCTTGAAGGTCTCGAAGCGCTCGGCCATATCCTGGTTGCGCAGGTTGCCGACGAAGGCGAAGCGCTCGTGGCCATGGCCCAGCAGATGATCCATCAGCTCGCGGATGCCGTGGCGGTTGTCCGGCAGCACGGCGGGGAAGCGCGGGCCGGCGGTGGCGCCGATCAGCACGACCGGCGCGGCGCCGTGCTGCCCCCCGTCCGCCAAGGCCTCGATCCCGTCGGCGTCGACGACCACGATCCAGCCGCTAACCCGGCGCCGGGCCAGGTCGCGCTCGGCGATGATCCGCGGCGTGCCCTGGATCACCAGCACATGGTCGCCCTGCTCGCGGGCCACCTCATAAATCCCCGTCAGGGCGGCGATGATGAAATCGCCGGCGATCGACGGCCCCACAACTCCGATGGTTCTCTGATTCACGGCGTTCACTCCTCGGCGCGGCATGTCAGCGATGATAGATGGGTGCGGCGTTGCCTTCATTGTATAGCGTTTCGCCGATCGCCGCCGGCCTGCGAGCGCCCGTCGCAGAGCAGCCCCCGGCGGGAGGCCCGGCTTGACGCCGCGCCGCCGCTCAACGATACTGGCGGCGCGCCCGCAGCCCCGGGGCGCCGCGAAACGCGGGGCGCGGAGGGAGCGCAATGTCCCGATGGTTGATCTTGATCGTCCTGGCGCTGACGGCCTGCGGCCAGCTGAGCGGCGGCGCCACCCCGCCGCCCCCCGCCCCCACGCCGACGCCGTCGCTCCAAGCCGCCGCCCTTGCGCGGCTGGGCGTGCCCGCGCCGCCGGACGGCGTCCCCTATCAGCCCGGCAGCTTCGCCGCGCAGGACCCCGGCCTCGACAACTACGTCGGCTTGATCAACAGCTCCTTCATCGATGGCATGCAGCTGCAAAACCAGGAGCTGGAGACCAACGAGGTCTATGTCTCGCAGCAAAGCCCTGCCGCGCTGCGCGCCTTTTACGAGGCGAGATTGAAGGAGGCCGGCTGGGAGCTGTTCCAGGCCAGCGACGAGCCCGGCCGCATCCGCGAGCTGCTGCTGTACCAGCGGCGGGACACCGACGCCGGCTACGGGCTCTACATCAATCTCACCAGCAATCCCAACAATCGCCAGGATCCCAACACCTATGTCTTTCTGATTGTCGGCAGGTCGATTCAGTAGCCGGCGCCGCTCAGCGCGAGAAATCCATGGTCCAGTTGGTTTCCCAGCTGGCGCCGCCGTCGGCGGAGAACGCCTGCTCCCAGCGCGGCCGGGCCGGATCGGCGGCGAACCAGAGAAAACGAATTTTGATCGGCCGGCCGTCGAGCGCGTCATCGGCGTAGAACGTGCCCACGCCATCGGCGAACTCCCCGACCACCGGCACATCGACCTGCCCCGGAAACCGCGCGTCGAGCCACCAAATCGACCAGCGCCGCGCCGCGGGATCGAATGAGCGCAGCGCCAGGGCGCGATACGAGCCGCCGGGCAGGTCGATCAGATTGTCCTCCACGTTGCCGAACCCGCCGAGCACCGGGCGGGTCGAGGCGCGCCCGCTGAACGAATCCCACTCCGTGCAGCCGGCCAGCCGCTCCCGCAGGCGGCGGTGGCTGACATGCCAGTCGCCGAACTCGAAATCAAAGTCGGCGGGCGCGCCAGGCAGCGGTTCAAGTGCCATGCCAGTCTCTCCTTGTCTGATGCGAACAGTCCAGGCGACCCGCGCAACGCGGCGCCCGGCGCTGAGCATACCCGCGAAAAGCCCCGCTCGCAAGCCCCGACAGCCCGGCCCCGATCCAAGCGCGCCATGCGCTGGAAACCGATTTCAATACTGAATGCCGTTTTCCGCCCGCCGCCGCGTGCAAGCGGGCGGCGGCGAATCATTAATGAAATCCTAACCATCAGGAAAGCGCTTTCCATGGCATTGGGACGGCTTTAAACTTTTCTTAAATGCCTAAATTCCAGATGAGCGCCATTAATGTTCCATTAATGTTCGCTGACTAGGATGAAATCGGTTTCAGAACCTCTAGCCAAAGGAGACAACGTATGTCCGACCTTTCAAGCGCGACGACGGGCTGGCGGCGGGGACTGCCGCACAAGCGCACATGGCAGGTGTTTCTGGTTCTTTCCGCGCTCGCTCTGTTCCTGAGCGGCAGCTTCGGCGCCGCCGGGCCGCGAGCGGCCGAAGCCCAAACCGGCTGGACGCTGGCTTGGTCGGATGAATTCAACGGCACCGGGGCGCCGTCCTCTGCCAACTGGAACTATCACGTCGGCAACGGCTGGAATCCCGGCCAGCCCGGGTTCGCCGGCTGGGGCAACGGCGAGTGGGAGTGGTACCGGCCCGAGCAATGCACCCAGCAAAACGGCAATCTGGTGATCCGCGCCACCTGGGCCGACGCGCCGACCAACATCGGCGGCCGCGACTGGTACCAGCGCTCCTGCCGCATCACCACCGACACCAAGCGCTCGTTCACCTACGGCAGGATCGAAGCCCGCATCCAAATGCCCAACGCCGACGGCTCCTGGCCGGCCTTCTGGATGATGGGCGACGCCTGCGACGACACCTCGACCGGCAACTACAGCGCCCCGATCGGCTACTACGACACGATGGCCTCGAACTGGGCCAGCTGCGGCGAAGTCGATATCATGGAGCACAAGAACTCCGACACGACGGTTGTCAACAATATTTTCTGGGACGTGCGCACCGGTCTCTTTCCCTGGACCGCCGGCCAGAACGCCAACTACGCAGCCTACCCGAACGCCGGCAACGTCAACGCCTACCACGTCTATGCGATCGAGTGGGACCAGAATTTCATCCGCTGGTTCGTCGACGGCACCAAAACCCATGAGATCGACATCCGCCCCGGCACGCTGGAGGAGTTCCGCAAACCCTTCCATATCATCCTCAACCTGGCGCTGGGCGGCGCGTTCCCCGGCATGAATCCGAACAAAGCCCAGTTCCCGCTGACGATGTCTGTCGATTATGTGCGCTACTACACCGCCGGCGGCTCCAATCCGACGCCGACGCCGCAGCCCACTGCGCAGCCGACCACCCCTCCCGGCTGCACGACCTTCCAGCAGGGCGTGAGCAACGTCAGCTCCAGCCAGGCCCTGGTGTGGTTCAAGCCCTGCGGCTGGACGGCGAATTATGTCATCTTGCACTACACCCGCCCCGGCCTGCCCCAGCAGAACCTCAACATGACCTGGAACAGCGGCGCCGGGCGCTGGGAGTACGCGGTGACCGGCATCACCGGCGGCCAGACGCTTCAGTACCAGTTCACCTACAACCGCAGCGGCACCCAGTATGACTCAAGCTGGTA
>DASWWB010000372.1:0-5575 GCA_036406115.1 Herpetosiphonaceae bacterium | reverse complement strand
AGCGCCGCAGCAGCGCCGGCCGCCCCGCCTGGTCGAAGTCGGCGGGCAGGGCGATCACCGCCTTGGCGCCGCCGGCGGGAAAGCCGGGCACGGCGAACTTGTAGGTCATCGCGGCGGCCAGCCGCTGGGCGTCGGCCACCCAGCCGCCAGATCGGGGTAGCGGCGCATCCGAGTGCCGCCGGCGCCGGGGCCGAGCCGCGTCGAGTGGACGGCGACAATCAGCCAGGCCCCGCTCTGCTGATCAAACGACATGACGGTCTGCTCGCCGTCCCAGCGCAGCAGCTGCTCCAGCGGCGTCGAATCATCCATCGAACCCTCGCATTCAAGCAGGCGGATCGGCCCCGTCGCGCTGGCGCCAGGCCCGCCGGACGCGCCGGGCATGCACGAACAGCATCCAGCAGCCAAGCAGCAGATTAGAGCCGACCAAGGCTGAAATCACCCAGTGGGCGCCAGGCAGCAACACCGCGCTGACGAAGAGCATCCAGGGGAGCCAATTGCACATGGCGCTGACCAAGCCGGCCCAGGCCAGCGCGAGCGGGTCGCTGGTGCGGCGCTCCGCCAGCCACTCGATCACGCCGCCGGCGATCATCACTGCGGCTCCGACAGCCATGACAGGCCAATCCGGCATCATCGGCGCCCTTCGATACGAACATATGTGTCAAAGGATGTCACAGCCGGCTGCTACAATCAGGGCGTCCATGGATCGATGGACGACCAAGCACAACAGGAGGGTGGCCATGACTGACGAGACAAGTCTGGACCGGGTGCGCGAACGGCTGCTGCGGGCCGAGCAGCGGGAGCGCGACCTCCGCGAGCGGCGCCGCTCCCACACGCGCCAGCTGCAAGAGCGCGGCGACCGGCTGTGGCGGGCCTTCGACCGGCTCGAGCGGAGCCGGGCGCGCCACGCCCCGCGCCGCCAGCGGCATCTCCTGCTGGCCGAGCGGCGCTACTGGCTGAACGCCTACCGCCGGCCGATGTGATGAGCGGCGGGGCGGGCTGATTGGCTCAGCCCGCCCCGCCGCAGCCTAGGCCGCCGCCGCCGCGAACTCCGCCGACGCCTCCTCGATCAGGTCGATGATCTGCTGGAGCGTGGCGGCGTCGAAGGCCAGGCGCGCCCCGGCGGCTTCGAACAGCTCCGGCAGGGCGCGGGTGCCGCCCAGCGCCAGCGCCCGGCGGTAGGCCGCCACCGCGCCGGCCTGGTCGCTGCGGGCGTTGGCCCAGACCTGGAGCGCGCCCAGCTGGGCCAGGCCGTACTCGATGTAGTAAAACGGGTAGGTGTGGATATGTTGCTTGCGATGCCAGCCGGTTTTCAGCTCCAGCTCCAGCCCGTCCCAGTCCACGCCGCGCATGAAGCGCCGCCACAGGCTGGCCCACTCGGCGTCGCAGGCGTCCGGATCGGCGGCCAGATCGGGATTCTCGTAGACCCAGTGCTGGAATCCGTCCACCACCGCCATGTAGGGCCAGAACAGGACAATCTTCTCAAGATGCTTGAGCCGGTCGCGGGCGGCGTCGCGGGCGTCGTACAGGCCGCTCTCGACCAGATACGGCCCCGACAGCAGCTCCATGCTCATCGAGGCGACCTCGGCGATCTCGGAGCCGATCGAATACTGCTGCATGTAGGGCAGCGGCGCCATCTCGAAGACGTGGAAGGCGTGGCCGGCCTCGTGGAGCAGCGTGCGCAGGTTGTCGGGCAGCCCCACGGCGTGCATGAAGATGAACGGCCGCTGGGCGGTCAGGAAGGCGGTGCAGTAGCCGCCCTGGGCCTTGTTGGGCCGGCTCTCCAGGTCCAGCAGATCCTCGTCGACCATCGTCTGGAAGTAGGCGCCGAGCTGCGGATCGACCTGGCGGAACACCGCCGCCGATTTGCCGATCAGCTCATCCAGGGTGGCGAAGGGGCGCAGCGGCGGCAGGCCGTCCGGATCGACCTGGAGATCCCAGGGGCGCAGCGCGTCCAAGCCGAGCTTGAGCCGGCGCCGCTCGTAGATCCGCTCGGCGGCGGGCACCACCACGTCCTCGATCGCCTGGCGGAACTGGGCGCAGTCCTCGGGCGTGTAGTCGAAGCGGTGCAGCAGCTGCCAGCGGTAGGCGCGATAGTCGCCGAAGCCGGCGTTGGCGGCCTGGCGCCGGCGCACGCCCAGCAGCTTGGCCCAGACCTCGTTGATCGCGTCACGATCGGCCAGCTGGCGGTCCATCTCGCCGTGCCAGGCCTGCTCGCGCAGCCCGCGGTCGCGCTCCTGGTAGGCGACCTGGAGCTGGGGCAGGGTGTGGCTCTTGCCCTGCCACTCGACGGTCTGGCCGCCGATAATCTTGTGATACTGCGCCGCAAGCTGCTGCTCCTCAACCGCCAGCGCCAGGTTTTCCTCGCGGAACAGCGCGGCGTCGGCGCGCATTTTCTTGAGCGGCACGGCGAAATCCGGCGGCTCGACCCCGCTGGCGAGCACCTTCTGGGTCAGATTCTGCTCGGCCTGCTCGACCTGGGGGAAAATCTGCTCCAGGAAGCTGAAATAGCGGCGCTCGGCCTCCTGGTCGGCGGTGTCGCGGGTGGTGGCCACGCGCAGCCGGCGCTGGACCTCGTTCGCCAGCTTGCTGAGCCGCGTCCAGTCTTCTAAGAACGCGGCGATGTTCTCGGCGCTCAACGGCCGGGCCTCAAGCTCGGCGTACAATGGGGCGAAACGCTCCCACGGCCAATCCATGGCCGCGCGGGCGTCGGTTGGAAGCTGCTCCATCGCAAAAGCTCCTTCTGCGTGATCGGTTACGATCGGCAGTGTATCACACCCGCTCGAAGCGTTATGCTAAAATCGGCATAGCCAAGTTGAAAGAAAGGTTAACGATGAACGTGACACTTCCCGAAAGCTGGCGGACGGTGCTGGGCGCCGAGTTGGACAAGCCCTATTTCCAACAGCTGGCGCAGTTCGTCGACGCCGAGCGCGCCGAGCACACGGTGTTCCCGCCGGAAGAGGATGTGTTCAGCGCGTTCGGCCACACGCCCTACGAGAAGGTCAACGTGCTGCTGCTGGGCCAGGACCCCTACCACGACAACAACCAGGCCCACGGCCTCTGCTTCTCGGTCCGGCCCGGCATCAAGCCGCCGCCCTCGCTCGCCAATATGTACAAGGAGCTGAAAAGCGACCTGGGCTGCAAAATCCCCAACAACGGCTACCTGGTGCCTTGGGCTGAGCAGGGCTTGCTGATGATCAACGCGGTGCTGACGGTGCGCGCCCACACGCCCAACTCCCACAAAGCCAAGGGCTGGGAGCAGTTCACCGACGCCGTGATCCGCGCCGTCAACGCGAAAGACAGCCAGGTGGTCTTCGTGCTGTGGGGCGCCTACGCCCAGAAGAAGGCGGCGCTGATCGACGGCTCGCGCCATGTGATCATCCAATCAGCCCACCCCTCGCCGCTCTCGGCCAAGAACGGCTTCTTCGGCTCGCAGCCCTTCTCCAAGATCAACGCCGCCCTGCGCGAGGCCGGCAAGCAGGAGATCGATTGGCAGATTCCGGATCTTTAAGCTATCAGCTATCGGCTGTCAGCTGTCAGGGCGCTGCTTGGCGCGCAACCGCCAGGCTCGCGGATACGCTTTGAATGGCGGGATCGCCCCGATAGCTGACAGCTGAGAGCTGACAGCCGACAGCCAGCCTACGAGGAGCCCTATGATCGAGCCCGGATTTGTGATCGACAACCCGTTTTCCCGCAGCCGCGTCGAGATTCTGCCCTGCGAGGATCTGGAGCGCGGCACCGGCTGGCTGCTGGAGGTCCGCCGCCCGCCCGGCGCCGGCCCCGACAACAGCGAGCACCGCCACGCGACCTGGACCGAATCGTTCGAGATCATCGCCGGCAGCGCCGCCTACAAGCTGGACGGCGCCGAGGGCCGCCTGGCCGCCGGCGAGTCGCTCAGCATGCCGCCGGGGCGGTGGCACATCCATCCCTGGAACGCCGGCGACAGCGAGCTGGTCTTTCGCCAGCACGCCACCTTCGCCCCCGCCGACCGCCGGGCCTTCCGCGAGGTGTTCGGCGGCTTCGCCACGATCGCCGACCTCGCGCGCCAGGGCAAACTGCGCGGCCACGGCCGGCCGAACAACCCGCTGCGCATGGCCGCGACGCTCCGCCTCTCGCTCAGGTACGGCCGCCAGGACGCGGCGACGCCCTTCTGGGTCCAGCGCCTGGTCTCCGCCACGCTCGGCACCCTGGCCGAGGCGATCGGCTTGGGCGCGATCGATCAGCGCTACCGCTAGCTGCTGGGGATCAGGGCTGGGGATTGGGAGCGGGAAGCCCATCACCCGGTGGCGCATTGCAGAATGAACGCGCCACCGGGTGATGGGCTTGCCGATTCGAGAGGTGCCGCATGAGACGGCCGCCCAGCTCCCGGGCTAGGGTTTCGGCTTCAGCGACGGATTGGTCACGACGTAGTATTCGTTCGCGTACTTGACCGCCATGCCGGCCGAATTGGTCTTGGCCCGTTGGCGGGTCTGCTCCGCCGCCAGCTGCTCAGGCGTCGCCACCGGCAGCGTTTTCTGGCGAACCGTCTGGCCGCCCCACTGCTCGTACACCACGATCCCCGTCACCTCGCCCTTGGCATTGCGCTCGTATTCCTTGAAGATCGCGGCATGGTTGCCGGTGGGCTTGCTGGGATACTTTCCGTCCTCGTTGAAGGTGGCGATCACGGTGCCCGGCGTCAATTCCCCGCCATCCGTTAGCTTGGCGCCGGGCTTCCAGTCCTTGGTGCTGCCGACATTGACGTGGTTCTGGGCCAAGGCGACGCACTGGCCGCTCCCGACCACGAGATCGCCGCGCCTGGCCCCGGCATCAAGACCATCGATTTGCTGCTGGTTCAGCGAGAAGCCCGGATCCGGGGCCGGCGCTTCGGCGGCGGGCGCTGCTCCGACAGGCATTGACATGCCGAATGGCCGGCCCGCGCCGACGGGCATCTGGGCGTCAACCGCCGCGTAGGCGGTGGCGGCGACGGCGGCGGCCAGCATCCCCGGGACGCCACCAGGGCCGCCGCCAGACCCGCCGCCGGACCCGCCGCCCTCCAGGCCGAACGGCTGCGCGCGGAACAGCGCGGCGGCCTCCTCCTCGGCCTGGCCCAGCACGCTGATCAGCGCCCGCGTCGCCGCGTCGGCGGCGGCGAACGTCTCGCCCAAGCGCGCGATCGTGGGCAGCACGTCGCCGTCCATCTCGGCGGCGAAGCTGTCGGCGGCATCGCCCTGCCAGCCTCGCGGCACCAACGCCGCGAAAACACGCCCCACGCGCTCATGCAGATCCTGGCTCCGTTCGGCCTCGGCGCGAAACCGCCCAGCCACCTGCTCCATCGCTTCATAATCCAGACCCACTACCGGCGCGGTCATGCACTCTCCTTTGACAAGCATGCGTTCGCTTGCATCACACATCCGGCCGCTCGGACGACCAAGCGAACGCGACTGTTGCAGCGCGCAGCTCCGTCGAAACCATGCCATGGATGTAAAATTCCATTAAGATAGACTATAGCGAGCGGCGGCGATCACGTGAATGGCGCGGCAATGAGAGGCGGCCGAAACGCGCTGATGGCGCCTCAGCGTCACGTCAGCGCCCGCTCAGA